>NZ_QAIQ01000079.1 GCF_003061105.1 Arthrobacter sp. HMWF013 | reverse complement strand
GCCCTGGAACTTGTCCACTGTGCCCACCCGGACACCGCCCAGCCCCGCCTGTTGCAAGGTAAGCCGGATCAGCTGGACCTGGGCGTTATAGGCCGCCACCACCAGGAGGTCCTCCGGAGTCAGCGCCCGGGCCGGTTTGTCGCCCCCGGGGAGCCACTTCAACCCGATGTGCCGCTTGGCCTGCCGGACCACCTCGGCTGCCTCTTCGGCCGAGGACGTGGTGTTCCCGCTGTGTTCCACCAGAATGGTCTCCACCCCGGCAGGCAGGTCGGCAAGGCCGCGGAGCGAGGCCGCGGGCGCCGACTCGAGCTTTCCCTCGTAGCTGAGGACGGACACGGCCCGGCACAGGTCAGGATGCATCCGCCAACTGTCCGCCAGGAAGTAGCCGAGGCTTTCGGGCAGCGTGGCGTGTCCGGCGGCGAGCCAGCCCAGGGCCGATTCGTCCACGGGCTCCGGGTGCGAACCCTGGGTGACCTGCGGCAGCTGCTGCGGGTCACCCAGGAGCAGGAGCCGCTTGGCGGACCGGGCAACAGCCAACGTGTTGGCCAATGAGAACTGGCCGGCCTCATCTATCACCAGCAGGTCCAAGGACCCGGCCGGCACGGATTTCCCGGTCATGGTCCACGCTGTCCCGCCCACCACGCAGCCGCCCGGGGAGGCCAGCAAGGTGGCGACGTCGGTGTCTTTGACATGGCGCCACGGGACGTTGTGGGCTGTGACGAGCTTCTTGGCCACCCGGGCCGGATCCACGCCGGCGGTTTCGATGGCGGTGCACAGCATGTTCTCCACCACGGCGTGGGATTGCCCTACCACGCCGATCTTCCAGCCCTCCGCCACCAGCTTGGCGATGACATGTGAGCCGACGTACGTCTTGCCCGTCCCGGGAGGGCCCTGCACCGCCAGGTAGGAGCGGTCCAGGTCCAGCAGCGAGGCGGTGATCGCGGTGACGTAGCCGGCCGCTCCCGAGCTGTCATTCCGTACCGGGGCGGGGGCAGGCAACGACCGGAAACGCGGCGGGACCTTGCGCAGGATGTCGATGCCCGGGTGTGCGGGCAGGGAAGGCAGTGCGCCACCGACGGTTTGGGCCAGTTCGGCAAGGGCGGCTTCGATGCTGGCGGTGCCCACAGGCTGGTCTTCGGTGAGGGCAACAGGAAGGTGCGGGTATGCGGGGACCTTGCCCGTTTCCCGTTCCTCGATGGTGATGATGGTCCGGCCGGGGATACCGGGGTGGTCCTCCACGGCGGTAACCAGGGTGCCGAAGGTGAAGCCGCGGCCCCTGGTGCCGCCGTTGGGATTCTCCAGTCCGTCCGGGACCGGTGCGTCGTACAGCCGGCACCAGGTGCTTCCGGGTTTAAATTCCGAGCCCTCGCTCATGGTCCCGGCGAGCCTGAGTGTGCGCGTCCTCATCCGCTCCCGGGGCTTGGCAAGGACCCAGTCCGTGAGGATCTCAGCGGTGTCCACCACAAACACGTTGCGGTGCTCGGACCAGGTGTCGAGCTCGGCTTCCGTCCGGTCGAAGTGCTCCCACCAGAACTGCTTCCGTTCACGCCGGTGGTATCCGGTTGCCGCGGCAACCATGGCGATGGCGCGTTCGTCGTCGGTCCAGGGCCGGTGGTCCGGCAGGCCGGCGAGGTATTCCTGCAGGCCCCGTTCCTCCGGCGAGGGCTCCGCTTCCGGGACCCCGGCCACCACATCCGGTACCTCACCCTCACGCACCGGCTGCCCGCCGTCGTCGGGCGTTACCTCTGGTGCGGCGGTGATGGCACCCGTGCCGCGCAGGTCCAGCAGCCAGTCGCGGAGGCGGAGCGTGGAGAGGCAGTCGTATTCGTTGTAGTCGGAGATCGAGGCGAGGATGCCGGCGGCCTCTGTTGCATTGCCGCCGTCACGGGCAGCGCAGTAGGCGGCATACGCAACCACCGAGGCGCCGGCGTCCTTGACGTCGCCCGAGCGGAGGTTGTCTCCCATGTAGAGGGGCTCGAGTTTTTTGATGGAGTAGGACGGTTCGGAGATCCGCAACGAATGCCGTGCCGTGGCGTAGAGGTCCACCAGGACGCCTTCGCGCAGCCAGTTGTCCACGATGTCCTCGCCGGCCAGGTGTGTCACGGACAGGTTCCGGAGCGCCGATTTCTCGTAGGCGGCGTAGTGGTAGACGTGCATGGCCGGGTAGCGGGAGCGGCGCTCCTCCACGTAGGCGAGGAAGTCCAGGAAGGCCTGCCGTTCCTCATGGCGGGAATGTGCCCAGAAGGGCCGGAACACGGGCTTGTCAGTGGTGCGGGCGTCAGCTGCCGGCGCCTCGATCACGCCGAAAAGGTACTCCAGGCCCCACTTGCCGGTGGCAGGATCCTGCCAGAGGGGATCGCCTTCGAAGTCGAAGAAGATATCGCCGGGGCTCGGTGCGGGGATGCCGGCCAAGACATTTTCCGGGAGCACCTTGAACGTGACGGTGTGCTCCTCGCCGTCCTTGGTGAAGCTGCGGGAACCGTCCGGCATGTCCAGGCCCAGCTGCATCCGGGCCTGGTCGCGGAGCCGGACCACCGGGCCGGTGGCTTTGCCCGGCGGGAGAGCGGCCAGGGCGTCGATGGTGTCGATCCGATCGGCAATGAGCTTCTTCCGCCGGAGCATGCTCATGCCGCCCACCATCAGGAGGTCGCGGTGGGACTGGACCTGCTCCGCGCAGTAGTTGCACCTCCCGCAGTACCCCACGCCGGGCTGCTGCCACTGCACCGCCGAACCGGACTCGCGGTGGGCGGCGGTCAGCTCGCGGAAGCGGTCGCGGCGCTCGCGGAAGACCGGCAGCAGGTCAGGCAGGGAATGGTGGCTGCGGACGTACTCGCCGTCCACCACTGCCCCCAGCACCAGGGTGACCCTGGGCGACGGGTCCAGGCCCATGCCGATGAGTTGGTCGCCGTAGGCAGCAAGCTGCAGGAGAGCGCCCACTTTCGCGTGGCGGGCGAGCTTGGTGTCCCACACCTCGTACCGCCCAGGCGTGCCGGTGCCCGCTGCCTCGTTGACGATGAAGTCTGCGTAGCCCAGGAACTCGCCGTCGAAGAAGGTTGCCTGGAAGACGACGTCGGCCCCGGCCCGGAGCGCGAGTTCAGTTTCGGCCTGCTTGGCCAGCAGCGCACCGCGGGTATTCCCGCCGCGCTCGAGGGAGTACACGCCGGCACCCCGGCCGGCGTCCCATTCGCCGTACTGCGCGATCAGGCCGGCCAGGACCTTGGCCTCATGCCGGTCACCGAGCGCCCCGGCACGGCGCTGCATTTCGTCGTCGGGAAATTCCGCCTTGGGGGAGCGGCCCAGTTTCTCGTCCAGGATCCGGAGCGTGCGGTACTCACATTCGCTGGCGGCCACCAGATCGCTGGCGGAAAACACCAGGTCCTGCTGCGCGTCAACGCCGACCGGATCGAGCAGAAACACGGGGCCTCCCCATTAAAAGCCTGGCCGGGAACAGTTTCCCTGGCCATGTTCCGAATCTACCAACAGCCACTGACAACGCGGGGTCACTAGATGCCCTCCCGAGGCCTCCGGAAGGGCGTTAAGTGACCCCGCGTTGCTGGTGGTTCTGGTTGTATTCAGTCCTGGGCGGCCCGCACCTGGGCTTTGTCGTGCTCGATGTGGGCGCTGCGCAGGAGGTCCATGAACTCGGTCTCGTTGCGGATGAGCCGCTTGTACTTCTCCGGCAGGCTGCGGATCTGGTCCTCCTCGCGGACCATCTTGGCAAAGATTTTGTCCCGCTCGTTCATGTCCGTCTCGTAGTTGAGGTCCAGGTATTCGGTGGCGTGCCGCTTCGCTCCGGACACCGCGTTCTTGGCCTTGCCCTTGGGGCTGAAGATGGAGGCCAGGACGGTGACCGCCAGGACGCCGATGATCACGCTCAGGGAGACTTCGGTGCTGACCTCCACCACGTTGACCTTCTCGCCCTCGTTGATGAACGCCAGGGTGTTCTCGTGCAGCGCGTGCAGGATCAGCTTGACGCCGATAAAGCCCAGGATCGCCGCCAGCCCGTAGGCGAGGAAGATCAGCCGGTCCAGCAGCCCGTCGATGAGGAAGAAGAGCTGGCGCAGGCCCATCAGCGAGAACGCGGTGGCCGTGAAGACGATGAAGACATTCTGCGTCAGCCCGAAGATTGCCGGAATGGAATCA
The DNA here is from genome assembly GCF_003061105.1 of Arthrobacter sp. HMWF013. GTDB lineage: Bacteria > Actinomycetota > Actinomycetes > Actinomycetales > Micrococcaceae > Arthrobacter. The sequence continues at coordinate 11,155 of NZ_QAIQ01000079.1, read as the reverse complement.
AGGGCAAAGAGGATGTCGGTCCCGCCGATGGCCACCATGACCAGGAGCATCGGCGTGAGCACACGTTTGCCGTCCTCCATGGTGAAGAGTTTGTCGCCGTCGTAGTGCTGCGACGCCGGGAGGTACTTTTTGGCGAGCCGGACCACCAGGCCCTCGGATTCGTCCTCGTGGCTGTCCGGCTTGAGCAGGTTGCCGGCGGTGATCAGCAGGATCAACCCGAAAATGTAGAAGATCCACGCGAAGCTGTTGATCAGCGCGGCACCGAGGAAAATGAACGCGGTGCGGGCAATGAGCGAGAAGACGATGCCGAACAGGAGCACCTTCTGCTGGTCGGCGCGGGGGACCTTGAAGCTGGCCATAATGATCAGGAAGACGAACAGGTTGTCCACGGACAGGGCCTTCTCCGTGACATAACCGGCGAAGTATTCGGTGCCCATGGTGGGTCCGCCGAACATCAGCACACCGAGGCCGAAGAGCAGGGCGATGCTCACATAGATGCCTGACCAGATGGCGGATTCCTTCAGCGAAGGCGTGTGGGCCTTTCGCACGTGAAAGAAGAAATCGAAGGCCAGGAGGCCCACGATTCCCGCGATGGTCAGGGTCCAGACATACGGAGGTACTTCCACGCGGCCGGCCTTTCGTTGGAGGACGTCGTGCAATCCAGCCTACCGGGGAGGGTGCGGCAGGTAATGGGCATTTCTTCCCGCCAAGGGCTAGATTATCGATTATTAATCACTTACTATTTTCTTAGACCGAGATTGCTTAAACATGCAGACTGGCGGAGAGTGCGCCAAGAACAGGGAGACGAAGATGTCTTGGGGATTGATCAGTGCGATGGGCCACGTGAGCATTCAGACCACACGGCTCAGGGAATCCGTTTTCGATGCAACCCAGCTTTTGGGCCTCAGAGAGACGGAGCGCACGTCTGACGCCGTCTATCTGGCGGCAGCCAACGTTCACCACGAACTCGTTTACGTTGAATCCGATGTCGACGGTATTGACGGCTTTGGCCTGGTGGCCGCGAACGGAGATGCGCTCCGGGAGATCCGCCGCCGGGTCGATAACGAGAACTTTCCCATCCTTAGCGAGAAGCCCCGCGGCGCCGGCATCGAGGACGGATTTTCCTTCATTGGTCCAGAGGGCTTCGTTTTCGAGATCTATGTTGGGATGCAGGAGAACCAGGCTGCGGTGCAGTCCTTCGGCCCGGACCGTTATGGCCACTTCAACTTCCATCCCCGCGATGTCGGCGGAATGATGCGGTTCCTCCACCGGGTGCTGGACTTCCGCCTCTCAGATGTGATCGGCGACGATTTCGCGTACTTTATGCGGTGCAACCCGGACCACCATGGCATCGCACTGGTCCGTGGTGAGGGCACCTTGCATCACCACGCCTGGCAGACCCAAAGCATCGCCGATCTCGGCAGGCTCGGCGACAGGCTCAATAAGGTGGGCCGCGAACTGATCTGGGGTCCCGTCCGTCATGGTGCCGGGCACAATATTGCCGCCTACTTTGTTGAAACATCAGGTGCCGTCGTCGAGCTGTATACGGATCTGGAGCAAATCTACGACGACGCCCGGCCTCCCGTCGTCTGGGGTGAGGATGAAAACTGGTACAACATGTGGAGTTCCTACCGGCCCCTCGACTTCCGGACCTTCGGACTGGCCCCCGTCGACCGCAAAGCCCTCAGCGCCCTTCACCGCTGATTAAACAACCTTTAGTGGATTATGCGTGATCGATTGGCCTTCTGCGGGATTTGGGTTCATTCTTAATCAGAGGGTGATCCGGCTCACGTCGTGTCGGCTGACGATGTACGCGCCATCGGGCTTCTCCAAGAACCGAAAGAGAACATTGTGAATCAGAAAGCCGATCAACGACGGCCCGGATCCCATCGGGATACGGCCGAACGCCCCGGGACCGGCGCCGCTGCGGACTCCCTCAATACCAAGGACATGCGCAGGGTCCTCGGCTCGAGCCTCATCGGCAGCATTATCGAGTACTACGACTTCATCCTCTACGCAACGGCCGCCTCGCTGGTGTTTGACCGAGTGTTCTTCGCGGACCTTGGCCCCGGGTTCGCGCTGTTTGCATCCTTTGCCACACTCGCCGCCGGCTATGTTGCGCGGCCCCTGGGCGGCATTATCTTTGGCCATTTCGGCGACCGGCTGGGACGCAAGCAAATGCTGGTGCTGTCCATGCTCCTCATGGGCGGCGCCACCGTCCTGATCGGGCTCTTGCCCACCACGGATCAGATCGGCCTGGCCGCCCCCGTGGTCCTTGTGCTGCTGCGCATCGTCCAGGGCATCGCAGTCGGCGGGGAGTGGGGCGGGGCCACCCTGATGGCGCTCGAACATGCGCCGGCGCGAAAGCGCGGGCTGGCCGCTGCTTTTGCGAACGCGGGCGGACCTGCAGGAGGCATCCTGGCGACTCTGGTTGTTTCCGCCGTATCGGCTTTGACCGGGGACCAGTTTCTGGTCTGGGGATGGCGGATACCGTTCCTTCTGAGCGCCCTGTTGATCGTGATCGGCCTGATCGTGCGGCTGAAGGTCGCCGAAACACCGGTCTTCCAAAAGCTCGACGCCGAAGCTGCCAGGAAGGTTAAGCGCACGCCGCTGATGGAGGTGCTGCGCAATCACCCGCGGGCTGTCCTTGTCACCCTGGTGGCCACGCTCGGCTTCTACGCCTGTCAGGGCCTGCTGACCGTCTGGGGTGTCTCCATGGCAGTGGGCAGCGGCGTTGACCGGTCCGGCGTCCTGAATTGGAAGGGAGCCGCTGCCGCCGTGACGGTAGCCGTCTGCTTCTATACCGCGCGCCTTAGTGACAGGGTTGGCCGCCGGAGCGTCCTCACCGTGGCCGGTATCGCATCCATCGTCCTGGCCTTCCCCCTCATCCTGCTGCTGACCAACGGAACCCTATGGGGCTTTGCGATCGCGGTAGTGGTGGGCAACGGTGTGCTGCAGGGTGCATTGGCGGGGCCGGTTGGCGCGTATATCTCCGAGCAATTTCCCACCAGTTTGCGCTATACCGGCGCCTCGCTCTCCTATCAAGGCGCCTCGATGGTCGGCGCCGGGTTCACTCCCATGATTGCCACCGGCCTCATGCTGGCCAGCGGCGGCGGAGTCTGGATTGTCGCCTTGTTCTGGATGGCACTGCTCGCGGCAGGGGTGGTCGCCGTCCGCATGACGCGCGAGGGCTCGCGCCTGAAGCTCGATGAGGTCTAGACGCGGCACCCTCCGCGGGCTTTGAGGTCCGCTGCTCATCAGAGTAAAAGTTCAAGACGTGCCGGGCTGTGGAACCTATTGTCAATTAAGTTGACGTTGTTGCTCGGAAACTTGTTGTTTACGCAATTAGTTTTGCCTGCCATGCTGGAGCCAGAGAGGCGCCCACGGCGCACCATACGAAAGGAATCCAGGCAATGAAGCCTACGAATCACATGGTCCTGACGACGTTTATGTTGCCGGCCGGATATCACAAGGACAGCTGGCGCATGGAAGGCAGCAGGGCCGAGGAACTGGGTAACCTGGACTTCGTTGCGGACCTGACAGCAATGGCGGAAGCTGCCAAGCTCGACGCCGTGTTCTTCGGGGACATCGTTCATGCCAACACCGTTATGCGCGGCGACATCAAAATGAACGGGTTCTACGAGCCCATGACCGTGCTCGCAGCACTGGCCGCCAGAACCCAGAACATCGGTCTGATTGGCACCATGTCCACATCGTTCTCCGAGCCGTACAACCTGGCCCGGCAGCTCTGCGGGCTGGACCACATGTCCAACGGCAGGGCGGGCTGGAACATCGTGACGTCGTCGGACGGTTTCAGCAACTACGGAGTGGAGGACGTGCCTGACCCCGCTGTACGTTACCGGCGGGCCACTGAGTTTGTGGACGTGGTACAGCGTCTGTGGGACAGCTGGTCTGACGATGCCATCATTGTGGACCGTGCCTCAGGTGAATACGTGGACCGCAGCAAGCTCAAGGCGATCAACCACCACGGCGAGTTCTTTGACGTTGAAGGGCCCATCAACATGCCCCGATCACCGCAGGGACGCCCAGTCCTGGTGCAGGCCGGGTCCTCCGGGCCGGGGATGGACCTGGGTTCCTCTGTGGCGGACGGGATCTATACGGCCCAGCCCTTCAAGGAGCCGTCCATTGAGTTCTACACGAAGTTCAAGAACATGGCGGCGGAAAAGGGCCGGAACCCGGACGACGTCAAGGTCATTCCGGGCATTCTTCCGATCCTGGGAGACACCGAGAAGGAGGCACGTGACCTGGCGAATGAGTTGGCCAGCTACGTGCACCTCGGGAACGGGCTGAAGCAGGTCGGCGCCGACCTGAAGATGGACCTCTCGGAGCTGGAGTTCGACGAAAAGATTCCGGCGGAGTGGTTCTCTGACGATCCCCGGCTGGGCAGCCGGTATCAGATCTACCGCAAAAAGAGCGTCGACATGGGCATGACCCTGCGGGAGCTTATTGTCGACCTGGCACGGTCCACCGGGCATCAGTGGATGGCCGGTACGCCATCCCAGGTGGCGGACCGGATGATTGACTGGTTCGAGTCCAAGGCCTGCGACGGCTTTAACCTCAATGCGCCGTTCAACCCGGGCGGATTCAAGCTCATCTGCGAGAAACTCGTACCTGAACTCCAGGACCGCGGGTACTTCCGGACCGAGTACGAGGGCACCACCCTCCGGGACAATCTGGGCCTGTCCCGCCCGGGCGCCTGACCCGTTCGGCGCCTCCCGCGTCAGGCTGAGTACGCCTCAGGGCCAAAACGTTCGACGGCGACATCCACCCAGGCCTGTGCGCGCGCGTTCAGTTTCATGCTTCGCGCCCAGGCAAGGGAAACCGTGGCAGGAGGCCGGGTATGGACCCTGGAGCCAGCCACCGGTTTGAGGACGACTCTAAGCTCCTGATAGGGCGCATCCAGCATGGGCTGCTGGAACAGCACCGCCACGCCGCGCCCACTCGCCACAAGGGAACGGACCGTGGCGTAGCTGCGTGAGCGGTGCCGGATGTCCGGGGTGAGCCCGGCATCGCGGTACATGTCCAGAATCCGCGTGGAGACCGGCGGGGCGTCGAAGAAGATGAGCGGGCTGGCAGCCACGTCCTTCAAAGAGACCATCTCCGCTTCACGCAAGGGGTGGTTATCCGGCAGCAGGATATACGGCTCGACCGAGAGCAGCGGTGCTGTCTTGAGTGCCGGCGAGACATCCATGTCGTAGATAAACGCGGCGTCGATGGACCCATTGAGAAGGCGCTCCTGGAGGTCCTCGTGATAACCCTCGATGAAGTCCACCTCGACGTGCGGGCATTGATCCGCGAAATCGGCGAGCATCGGGGAAATGATCGTGGGGCCCAGCGGCATGAAACATCCCACCGTCAGCGGGCCGCGGATGTCTGTCCGGTCGCGTTTGGCGAGCGACGTGATTTCGTCAGCCATCTCCAGGAGCTGGCGCGCCTGCCGAAAAACGACGACGCCGGTGGAGGTCAGCGTCAGCCCCTTGGACTTGCGCTTGATGCACAGCTGGGCGCCAACGATCCTTTCGAGCTCTGCAATGGACATGGAGATGGCCGATGGAGCCATGTGCAGCCGCCGGGCAGCCTCGCTCATGGTGCCCGCCTCGGCGGCGACCACAAAGTGGAGTACCTGGCGCAACGTGATCGACGGGTTGAGGCTGATGTTCATATTGTCAATTCTACTGATAGCTAAGGGCTAAAACCGACAATTTACTTGAGGGATTCCCGCGGTCATGATGGAAGTTGAATGGCTCACCTGGGTGGGTCCATATCTCTCACCGCCCCGGCGGCACCCTTCTTTTGAAAGCGACGTGAACCAGCATGGATGCCCAAGTTACATTCCTGGACCAGGCGGAAGCCATTGTGGGTACGGACAACGTTGTCCGGGTAACGCCCAAGGAAGGCTACATCGATCCGTATCCGCTGAATGCCGGACGCGCAAAGTGGCCTGGGGTCCGCCCCGCGAGTGTCGAAGAGGTGCAGCGCCTGGTCCGCCTCGCCAACGAACTCGGCGTGCCGCTGTGGTCCTTCTCCCGTGGCAAGAACCTAGGCTATGGTGGGCCCGAGCCGCGAACCCGGGACATGGTGGCGCTTGACCTCAGCCGGATGAACAAGATCATCCAGGTGGACGACCAGTTGAACTACGCGGTGATTGAACCCGGCGTGACGTTCTTTGAACTGTTTGAATACATTCAGGAACGGGGCTTGAAGGTGTGGATCTCCGTTCCGGCGCTGGGCTGGGGCTCAGTCATGGGAAACGCCTTGGACCGCGGATACGGCATGACGCCGATGGGGGACCACGTGCAGTCGGTCTGCGGCATGGAGGTGGTTCTCCCCGCGGGCGACCTGGTCCGAACCGGAATGTGGGCAATGGAAGGCACTGAACTGGGCCCGATCTTCAAGGGCGGGTTCGGCCCCACCCTGGACGGCATCTTCACCCAGTCCAACCTCGGAATTGTCACCAAGATCGGCCTTTGGCTGATGCCGTGGCCCGACGTCTACATCAATGGCGACGTTGTGGTGGAACGCGAGGAGGACATGCCAAAGCTCGTGGACATCCTCACCCAGCTCCGCCGAGAGGATGTCATCCAGAACAACGCCCTCTGCGGGAATGTGGTCCGGGCTGCCACTATGAACGGGCCGCGTTCCCGCTGGTATACGGGGGAGGGGTCCATTCCGGATGACAGGCTCGAAGAAATGCGCCAGGAGATGGGCATAGGCCAGTGGAATGCCAAATTCGCCATCTACGGGGACAAGGGCCTGGCCGAACGCCGGCTCGAAATCATCAGGGAGCGCTTCGCAGGACTGGATAGCTTCACCGTGAAAGCCCGCCTTTACGAAGGCTCTGAAGGGGCGCGGGTGGCATACGAGGACATTGCCGATATCGACCGTACCCAGATGGCCGGGGTACCCACCCTCAAACCCCTCTCCACGGTTTCCTGGGCGGCCGAGAACGGCGGGCACATTGACGCCGCGCCCATCATCCCCGCCCGCGGCCAGGACGTCTGGGAGTTCTATCAGGAAGCCAAGGAGCTGTACCGTCGACACGGCTTTGACCTGTACATCGGCTACCACCTCTATCCCCGCCACATGGTCCACGTGACGATGATCTTTTTCGAGAACGACAACCAGGAGCAGCTGGCCAAGGCCAGGGCGCTCTACGCCGACCTGCTGGCGGCCGCGCGCAAACGGGGCTATGCGCCCTACCGCAGCCATGTTGACTACATGGACGTGATTGCCGACGGTTTCGATTACAACGGCCACGCTCTGCGCCGCCTCCAGGAGACCATGAAGGATGCCCTGGATCCCAAGGGTATTCTCTCGCCGGGAAAGCAGGGCGTCTGGCCGGAGCGCTACCGGGCTGCCGTGGCCGCAGCGCTCTAGCCGGCGGGTTGGCATTATATTTTCTGTGACTCTTGCCACTTCTTCTTCTAAGAGATATATTTTTACTAGATTATGCATTAATTCTTACCCCCAGGTGGGTAAAGCCGACTTCAGTGCACTTGCCACTGGCGGCCATCCTGTGGCGAAGGCGCCACCACTCAACGAGGAGATTCCGGATGAATAAGCCAACGTTTTACTCACGGTTCAAACAAGTACTGACGCCCGCAGTCGCCGGACTGGCTCTGCTGTCCCTGGCCGCCTGCGGTGCACCGACGGAAGCCGCCGCCGGCGGCAAGGAGGAGGGGAAGTCCTCCATCAAAGTAGTGGTTGCCCCCATCCACTTCGAGACCGCCTATGTGGCCGAGGAACAGGGCTTCTTCAAGGAAGCGGGCTTGACCGTCGAGATCGTCCCCGGTGCGGATCCCTCCGCCAACCTGGCGCAGACGGTAAGTGGACAGGCCGACATCACAACGGCCTCCTGGGGTGTGATGACCACCGCCATCGCCAAGGGCATGCCCGTCAAGGTGGTCTCGGGGAACGGCGTTGTTGATCCGGTCGCAGACAACTCAGGAATCGTCATCCCGAAAAACAGCAACATCAAGACGGTGAAAGATTTGGCCGGCAAGACCATCGCCGTCAATGGCGTGAACACAGGCGGCGACATCCCGATGCTCCAGGCTGCCGTCGCCGCGGGAGTGGACCGGAAATCCATCACCGAAATCGCCATCCCCTACGCCGGAATGCAGGCCGCGCTGGAGCAGGGGACGGTTGACGCCGCGTTTGTGGCGGACAGCTATTACCACCAGCTGGTCACCGCGGGATTCACCAGCATCGCCAGTCCTGTCCGCGAATTCCAGGGCAACATGCCCGTGACGGTCTGGGCGGCCACTGACGCATGGCTGACTGCCAACCCCGGAACGGCCAAGAAGTTCAACGACGCGATGGACAAGGCGGCAAAGTTCTACTCGGACCCGGCAAACTCGGCCTCCATCGTGGCCGTCTCGGCCCGGGTCAAGCAGGTTGACGCCTCCAAGGTCAACCCCAAGGCGTACGTTCCGGTCAATACCTCCATCAACCTGACCGCAGGCCAGGCAGGCATCGACGCCATGGCGGACCTGGGCTATGTCGCCAATGCCCCCAGCGCAGAGGCCATGCTCTGGAACGACGCCCCGCGCTTCACGAAGTAGCGGACAGACCCGTCCACATGACCCTCACTGAGAGATCAACATGAAGACATCCACAAGAGCGCTGGACGCGAGCCTGGCCGGACAGCGTATCGCCGCCGTTGCCGTTCTGCTCGCCGTCTGGCAGGTAGTGATCTGGAGCGGCACCCTGCCCTCCATGACGCCGGGAGTTCCGGCGATCGTCACAGCGATCGGCAGTGCCTTCACCTCGGCACTGTTCTGGGCATCCCTCGCCCAGACAATGTCCGCAGCCGTCAGCGGCTGGCTCATCGCCGTCGCAGTGGGAACAGTGCTGGGACTCGTCATCGGTTCCATTCGAATGCTGGACCGCTCCACGTCGATCCTGATCGATTTCGGCCGTTCGTTCCCCGTTCTGGCACTGATGCCGGTAGTGATCATGCTCCTCGGTGCTACGGCAAGGATGGAGATCACCGTTGTAGCACTGTCCTGCCTCTGGCCGGTGCTTGTTCAGACCATCTACGGCGCACGGCGGATGGATGCCTCGGTGGTGGATACGGCCAGGACATTCCAGATTCCCCGGCTCCTCTGGTTCCGCCGGATCCTGCTCCCAAGCGCCACCCCGTTTATCTCCACGGGCATCCGGATCTCCGCTTCAATCGCCATTCTGGTTGCGGTGGGTGTAGAGGTGCTCAGCCAGACGCCCGGAATAGGGCGGCAGATCACCCTCTCGCAGCAGGAACAGCGCTGGGATCAGGCATTCGCTTATCTTTTCTTCGCCGGATTGGTGGGCTGGGGCATCGCCACCCTGCTGACCCTCATAGAGGGCCGGCTCCTTCGATGGAACAGGCAGACACATGACTGAGACAGCATTGCGGGCCGCGTCGTCCGCTTCATCGGCAGGGTCCACGTCGAAGCCCGCCAGTACCCGCAATTCCGGCGGCCAGCGGGAGCGAAGCCGCGGAATGAACGGGTTCCTGAACGTCCTGCAGCGGACGTGGCTGATTTTGGTGGTGTTTGCCGTTTGGTGGTTCGCGTCGGCAAGCAGCACCAACATCTTCATTCCGGCCCTGGAAGACATCCTCGCCAGCCTGCAGCGTGACCTCGGCAACGGAGTCATTGCGTCCGGTGCCAGCTACAGCCTCACCAACCTGGGCGTGGGCCTGCTGCTCGCCGTGGTGGCCGGAATTGTTGGCGGGCTCATCCTGGGCGAGACAAAGTGGCTCCGCGAAATCGTGGATCCAGTCATCCACTTCTTCCGTTCCGTCCCGCAGGCCGCACTGGTCCCGCTGATCATCGGCGCCTTCGGCATCGGCCAGGGGCCAAAGATTTACACGATCGCCTTCGCCTGCATGTGGCCCGTGCTGTTGAATACCATCGACGGCGTGCTCAGCGTGGAGCCCACCATCCGCAAGTTTTCCAAGGTTTACCGCATTCCGCCCGGACTGCATTTCCGCCGGGTTGTCCTGCCGGCTGCCCTTCCGCAGATTGTCGCCGGCATCCGGGTGGCCCTGCCCATCGGCATCACCGTCATGGTGGTCAGCGAACTGTTCGCAGCCAACAAGGGGCTCGGTTACTACATCCTCAACTCCTCCGCCACCTTCCAAGTGCCGGAAACCTGGGCCGGCGCGCTGCTGGTGGGCGTTATCGGCTATATACTCTCGGTCCTGTTCATCGTCGTCGAGCGCAGGATCCTGGGCTGGTACTTCAAGTCAGGTGCGAAATGACCCTTCCGATCCACGACCACAACCAAGGAGCCATCATGGCCGTTCAGACAGCACCCGAGCTGGAGCTTGTGGCCACCAAGCCGCTGCTCCAGGTGACAGGCCTGACGATGAGTTACGGCACCGGTGACTCAGAGAACAAAATCCTCAGCGACCTCAACCTGGACGTGCACGACGGTGAGTTCGTTTCAATCGTTGGACCATCCGGCGTCGGAAAAACCACTCTGCTGAGGGTGCTTTCGGGCCTGATCAAGCCCAGGAGTGGAACGGTGAGCGTGGGCGGTGAAGCCATCCGCGGGCCGCACCGCGACCTCGCGGTGGTGTTCCAGGACTACAGCCGTTCACTGATGCCGTGGATGACAACGCTGGAAAACGTTGCCTTCCCGCTGCAGGGCCGGGGCGTGGGCAAAAAAGAGCGCAATGCCACTGCCGAGAAGAACCTTGCCGCCGTTGGGCTGGCGGGCCAGGGGCACAAATACCCGTGGGAGATGTCCGGCGGCATGCAGCAGCGCGTGGCGATCGCCAGGGCGCTGGCCTACAACGCCAAGGTCCTGCTCATGGATGAGCCGTTCGCCTCCGTGGACGCCCAGACCAGGTTCGACCTGGAGGACCTGGTGATCGACCTGCAGTCCAACCTCGGGGTGACCATCATCCTGGTGACCCACGACATCGACGAAGCGCTGTACCTCGCGGACAGGGTCATCGTGCTGGCAGAAAAACCCGCCACCGTGGTGGACGTTATTGAGACCGGCTTTGGTGACCACCGCGACCAGGTGGAAACCAAGGCAGATCCCCGCTTCGCGGAAGCCCGGGCGCGGATCCTGCACCGCCTGCGCAAGCACTAGGAGTGCGCTGAATAATCGGCGGCAGTGTGGCGTGCCTGCTGGATTT
>NZ_QAIQ01000630.1 GCF_003061105.1 Arthrobacter sp. HMWF013 | reverse complement strand
CGCGCCGCTCGGCCGCCGCGCCATGGCCGTGGTGTGTGCCCGCCGGGACGGCCTGGTTGCCAACATCACCCGCTGGGTACGGTTCGACGCCGGCACCCCGGAAGAGCTCGACGCCGAGGCCCGCATCGCAGCCGTTGAGGCGGACATCTTCGACGCGACGGTACCGGGCGCGCGGCTGGACAGCATCTTCGGTGAGATCAAGTCGGCTTACGTCCGGCATGGTTTCGGCGCGGAGCAGTGGGAGCAGCACCACCAGGGCGGTCCCGCTGGCTACGCCGGCCGCGACCCCCGCGTCACGGCCGGCGTCACGGATACCGTGGTCCTCAACCAGCCGTTCACATGGAACCCGTCGGGTCCGGGAGTCAAGATCGAAGACACCGTGCAGGTTACCGGGGCCGGGCTGGTGGTCCTGACGGTGGACGAGCGCTGGCCCTCCACCACGGTCAACGGCCTGCGACGCCCGGTCACCCTGCAGCTCTAGCCTCACGCTCTCTCACTTGATGACGTCTTCTGACACTGCAACGCGGGGTCACTTACCGCCCAATTCAAGGCCTTTGATGGGCTAAAAGTGACCCCGCGTTGCTCTCACTTAATGACGAGAACGCGAAAACGCTCCTGCAGTTGTTGCCGACAGTAAGGCAACAACTGCAAGAGCGTTTCGGTTAAAGCCACATCAACTGCAAGAGCGTTGCGGTTCGGGCGGCATCAACTGCAAGAGGGTTGCTAGGGGAGGCGGAGCTCACCGTCCACGCGGCGCGGGATGCCGAGCGGGTTGCTCTCGCGCAGGGCCGGGTGCAGGACCGTTTCCGGTGCATCCTGATAGGCGACGGGGCGCTGGAAACGGCGGACCGCCGTCGCGCCTACCGAGGTGAACAGCGACGTGGTGGCCGGGTACGGGCCGCCGTGCTGCTGCGCCCAGTTCACCGCGACGCCGGTGGGCCAGCCGTCGAAGAGTACCCGGCCTGCCAGGCCGGACAGTTGCTCCACGAGGTCCGCGATGTCCTCACCCGGCTGGGCATGGACCGTGGCGGTCAGGCTGCCTGGAACCTTGGCGAGGGCTGCCGAGAGCTCCTCCTGGTCCGCGTATTCGATCAGCAGCGTAGTGGGCCCGAAGCACTCTTCCAGGAGCTCGTCCGGACGGGCCAGGACGTTGGCGGCGGAGGTGGAGAACACCACGGGGGCGGCGCCGTCGCGGGTTGCGTCCTGGTCCGCGGAGCCGCTGACAATGGTCACATCGGGCAGCGACGCCACGCTGCGCAGGCCATCCGGGTAGGCGTCGGAGATCCGGGTGGTGAGCATGGGCGCCGTCGGCTTATCCTTGCTGGCTTCAGCGAGTTCAGCGGCGAATCCGGTCCCCGCAGGGATGAACACCAGGCCGGGCTTGGTGCAGAACTGGCCGGCGCCCATCGTGAACGACGCCGCAAGTCCCGCCGCGAGCTGGCCGGAACGCTCCGCCAGGGCGGCCTCCGTGATGACTACCGGGTTCAGGCTGCCCAGCTCGCCGTAGAACGGGATGGGATCGGGACGGGAGACTGCGAGGTCAAAGAGCGCCCGGCCACCGGGAATGGACCCGGTGAACCCCACGGCCTTGATGGCGGGATCCTGGACCAGCGCGGTGCCTACCTCGCGGCCGCTCACCAGGGCAAACAATCCGTCCGGAGCGCCGGCGGACCGCAGGGCTTCGGTGACCACCTCGGCCGTCCGCTCGGACAGTTTCAGGTGGCCCGAGTGTGCCTTGACGATCACCGAGGAGCCAACAGCCAGTGCGGAGGCGGTATCGCCGCCGGCCACAGAAAAGGCGAACGGGAAGTTGGAGGCGGAGAAGACAGCCACCGGGCCGATGGGACGCAGGATGCGGCGCAGGTCAGGCTTGGGTGGGGTGGCGGACGGGTCCGCATGGTCGATGACTGCCTCGAGGTAGGAGCCTTCGGTGATCACGCGGGCGAACAGCCGGAGCTGTCCGGACGTCCGGGCCACTTCGCCTGTCAGGCGGGCAGTGCCGAGGCTGGTTTCGGAGTCCGCGATGTCCACCAATTCGGCCACGTTGGCGTCCAGGGCGTCGGCGACGGCGGTGAGCCAGGCTGCGCGGTCGGCGTCGGAGGCGTTGGCCGAGATGGCGGCGGCCTGCGTTGCGGCGGCCGTGAGCTCTGAAAGTGAAAGGGTTGCAGTTGTCACTGGGGTACCTGTGTTTCGTCGGGAGGTGGTGGTGTCTGCGGTCATAGTCTGCGGGGCGACTGGAGCCTCAGCCCAGCGCGTTGGAGGTGAAGCGGAAGCCCAGTCCCGGCTGGTCCGTGAGTGTCAGGCGGCTGCTGCTGACGCGGACCGGCGACGGCCCGGCCAGGATGCCCAGCTGTTCGAAGGACGCGTCCTCCACGTCCTCCACGAGCGTGGGCTCCGCCAGTGTGAGAGCGAGCTGCCCGGAAAGTTCCGGCAGCAGGTGCGGCATCACGCGGATGCTGTTGGTCCGGGCCAGCTCAGCGATCCGGCGGAATGGCGTGATGCCGCCTACCCGGATGATGTTGGGCTGGATGATGTCCACCGCCTCCGCCTCAATGAAATCGCGGAAGCGGTAGATGGTGTGAAGGTTTTCGCCGAGGGCGATGGGTACCGGTGAATGCTTGCGCAGCCTGCGGTAGGCCCAAAGGTCATCCGCGCGGATGGGCTCCTCCAGCCACTCCAGTCCGAACTCCGCGAGGACGTCCAGGGCTTTGAAGGTGGTGGGCAGGTCCCACCGCTGGTTGGCGTCGATCATCAGCTTGCGATCCGGGCCCAGCACGGACCGGACTGCCGCCACACGCTCGGCGTCCTCGCGGATGTCGGGCTTGCCCACCTTGATCTTGACGGCCCGGTGCCCGGCGGCGACCCAGCGTTCGGTCTGCGCCACCAGTTCCTCGAGGGTGTAATGCAGGTTCACGCCGGAACCGTAGACCTCCGCGGACTCCTGCCGCTGGCCCAGCAGCCCGGTAACCGAGGCCTGTGCCCGGCGCGCCTGCAGGTCCCACAGGGCCAGGTCGACGCCGGCCATGGCGATGGTGGTCAGCCCCCCGCCGCCGGCCTCATGCAGCCGTTTCCACAGCGCGTCCCACACCGTCTCGGGG
>NZ_QAIQ01000078.1 GCF_003061105.1 Arthrobacter sp. HMWF013 | reverse complement strand
GCCCTGATGCCCCCACCCTTTGCAAAGGCTGGCGCACCAGGGACCTTGCCGCGCACCTTTACCTCCGCGAACGCAAAGCGGCTGTGGGCCTTGGCCTGATCATCAAGAGGCTGTCCAAGGCCTCGGACAGCGCCACCGCCAAGCTCGCGGCGAAACTGAAGACCACCGATGACTACACCGGGCTCGTGAACACGTTCCGGGCGGGCCCGCCGGCGCTTTCGCCCATGAACATCAAGGCGTTGGACGAAAGTTCAAACCTGATCGAGTACTTCGTCCACACGGAGGACATCCGGCGTGCCGTGGACCGTTGGGCCCCCCGGGCCCTCGACGAGGCCTACTCGGATGCGCTCTGGGACGAACTCATCAAACGGGCGGCCATCCTGTACCGCGGAGTGGATCTCGGCATTGTGCTGGTGCGCCCTTCCGGCCCGCGGCACGTAGCCAAACGCGCACCTGTGTCAGTGGCGATCGTCGGCGAGCCCGGCGAGCTGCTGATGCACGCCCATGGCCGCACGCGCCATGCCCTGGTGACCTTCGAAGGCCAGCCGGACGCCGTCGCGCTCCTCCAGTCCGCCGAAGTCGGCCTCTAACACCCACCGGTCCGCCGACGTCGGCCTCTGACAACCAGCTGCCTCTCACAAAGCAACGCGGGGTCACTTTACGCCCGAAAACCTTCGTTTATCGGGCGGAAAGTGACCCCGCGTTGCTGTTGAAGCGGGCGGTCAGCGGACTTCGAAGCCTGCTTCGCGGATGGCGTTTTTGACCTGGGACATCATGTCGTCCGGGCCCCAGTGGAAGATCGACGCCGCCAGGACGGCGTCAGCTCCCGCAGCCACAGCCGGCGGGAAGTGGGCGGGTTCGCCGGCGCCGCCCGAGGCAATGATGGGGACCTTCACGGCCTCCCGCACAAGGCGGATCAGCTCCAGGTCGAACCCGTCCTTGGTGCCGTCGGCGTCGATCGAGTTGAGCAGGATTTCACCGATGCCGCGGTCGGCGGCTTCCCTGGCCCACGCGATGGCATCGATGCCGGTGCCGGTGCGGCCGCCGTGGGTGGTGACTTCAAAACCCGACGGCGTGGGCTCGGACCCGGGGCGGGTGCGGCGGGCGTCCACGGACAGGACCAGCACCTGCGAGCCGAAGTGCCGCGAAATTTCGTTGATGACGTCCGGCCTGGCCACCGCAGCGGTGTTGATGGAGGCCTTGTCAGCGCCGAACCTCAGGAGCTTGTCCACCTCCGCCACGCCGCGGACACCGCCGCCCACGGTCAGCGGAATGAAGACCTCCTCCGCGGTACGGCGGACGACGTCGAACGTGGTTTCGCGGTTGCCCGAGGACGCCGTGACGTCCAGGAAGGTCAGCTCGTCAGCGCCTGCGTTGTCATAGCGGTGGGCGAGCTCCACGGGGTCGCCGGCGTCACGGAGTCCCTCGAAGTTGACGCCCTTGACGACGCGGCCGGCGTCGACGTCGAGGCACGGGATGACTCGTACAGCTACAGCCATGGGTACTCCTGGAATTCTTGGATGGTCTCTTGGCTCAGATGCGGCAGGCGTGGATGCTGCTGACCAGGATGGCGCGGGCGCCGAGGTCATAAAGCTCATCCATGATCCGGTTGGTTTCCTTCTTCGGGACCATGGACCGGACAGCCACCCACTCGGAGTCGCGCAGCGGGGAGACCGTGGGCGATTCCAGGCCGGGCGTCAGAGCCGCGGCCTGTTCCACCAGCTCCTTGCGGATGTCGTAATCCATCAGCACATACTGGCGTGCCACCAGGACACCCTGCAGGCGGCGGATGAGGACCTCGATCTCCTTGGCGGTGCCGTTCGCAGCGCCGCCTTCGCCGGTGCGGCGGATCAGCACGGCCTCGGACTTGAGGATCGGCTCGCCGAAGATTTCCATGCCGGCGGCCTTGAGGGTGTTGCCGGTTTCGACGACGTCGGCGATGGCGTCAGCAACGCCCAGCCGCACCGAGGATTCCACGGCGCCGTCGAGGCGGACCACCTTGGCGTTGACGCCGCGCTCGGCGAGGTAGCCGCGGAGCAGTCCGTCGTAGCTGGTGGCGAGGCGCTTGCCCTCCAACTCCTCCACCTTGGCGAAGTCGCCCACGGGACCGGCGAAGCGGAACGTGGACGCGGCGAAGCCCAGCGGAAGGAGTTCCTCGGCCTCCACCTCGGCGTCCAGCAGCAGGTCGCGGCCGGTGATCCCGACGTCGAGCGTTCCCCGGCCGACGTAGACGGCGATGTCCCGCGGGCGGAGGAAGAAGAATTCAATGTCGTTGTCAGGGTCCATCATGACCAGCTCGCGGGTGTCGCGGCGCTGGCGGTAACCGGCCTCGGACAGCATGGCGGAGGCGGCTTCGGACAGGGAGCCCTTGTTGGGGACGGCTACTCGCAGCATGGGGGTCTTTCTTGGTTGGGAGGTCTGTTGATCAGGCAAACTGGCCACGCAGGGCACGCGCGGCGCGGTGGTACCGCCGGCGTGCCGCAGTGGCTACAGATGCTTGTAGACGTCTTCCAGGGTCAGGCCTTTGGCGAGCATCAGAACCTGCAGGTGGTAGAGCAGCTGGGAGATTTCCTCGGCCGCGGCTTCGTCGGATTCGTACTCGGCAGCCATCCAGACTTCGGCTGCTTCCTCCACGACCTTCTTGCCGATGCCGTGGACTCCGGACTCCAATTCTGCGACGGTGCGGGAGCCTGCCGGGCGGGTGGCTGCCTTCTCACTCAGTTCAGCGAACAGCGTCTCGAAATTCTTCACGCCCTACAGCCTACTTGCTGCGGCCCGGACGGCGCCTGTCGGGGACTTGCATGACGGACGCGGTGTGAGTGAACACACACCGCGCCCGCATCCCGCAGGGTTGCTTCTGACGCTGGCTGCTACTTGTACTGCTTCAGGAGGACGGCGGTGGCCAGTGCCGCCGTCACTGCTTCATGGCCCTTGTCCTCGCTGGAGCCGGGCAACCCCGCACGGTCCAGGCCCTGCTGCTCGGTGTCGCACGTCAGGACGCCAAAGCCAACCGGCACCCCGGTGGAGACGCTGACATCGGTCAGTCCCGACGTCGCCGCCTGGCAGACGTACTCGAAGTGCGGCGTGCCGCCGCGGATGACGACGCCGAGCGCCACCACCGCGTCAAAGTGCGGTGCCAGCCGCGCGGCCGCCACCGGAAGTTCGAAGGCCCCCGGAACGCGGAGCACCGTGGGTTCGCTGATGCCGGCGTCTTTGGCGGCACGCAGGGCACCGTCCAGGAGCCCGTCCATGATCTGGGTGTGCCAGCTGGCAGCAACTATGGCCAGCCGGAGCTGCGACGTTTCGGCCGGGCTGAGGGTGGTGAGGTCAATATCTGGTGCGCCGTGTCCGCTCATGCGTGAATCGTGATCCGTTCAGTTCTCTTGGGGTGATTAGTCGTCAAAGGTGGCAGCGCCGGCGCCGGGCACCGTCGCAACATGGGTATCCAGCGTCAGCCGGTGCTCCATGCGGTCCTTCTTGGTTTGCAGGTAGCGGATGTTCTGGTCGCGGGACGGCACCTCGGTGGGAACCATCTCCACCACCTTCACGCCGGCCTTGGCAAGCCTGTTCTGTTTGTCCGGGTTGTTGCTCAGGAGGCGGATCTCATGGAGTCCCATCTCCGCCAGGATCTGGGCGGCAGCCTTGTAGCAGCGGGCGTCCACCGGCAGGCCCAGCTGCTCGTTGGCCTCCACAGTGTCAAAGCCTGCCTCCTGGAGCGCGTAGGCCTTGATCTTGTTGGCCAGGCCGATCCCCCGGCCTTCCTGCCCGCGCAGGTAAAGTAGCGTGCCGCCGAACTCGTTGATCATCTCCAGCGCGTACGCCAACTGTTCGCCGCAGTCACAGCGGTAAGAACCGAAGACATCGCCCGTCAGGCACTCCGAATGCAGCCTGACCAGAGGCGCAATGCCCTCCTTGGGCGGATTCGGTGAGCTGACGGCAAGGTGTTCGGCACCGGTGACGAGGTCCGTCCACGCCTGGGTCACGAACTCCCCGAAAGCCGTCGGCAGCTGCACAATGGGACCGGCGCTCACAGGGTAGTGAGCCTCGTGGCCGTTGCCGGCTGCCCCCTGGTGATGGCCGTTCTGGTGTCCTGAAGCCGTCATCGTTCTCTCCTCTACTCCGCCCGGGCGCCCGGCCCGGTGTCACTGTCGGCGGGAGCCGTGGCCCCCGCTTCAAGGTAAACCACAAGATCCTCGATCGAGATCAGGGGGCACCCGTGTTCAGCGGCAAAAGCCCGCAGCCCGTCGAGCCGCATCATTTCACCGTCGTCGTACACCACCTCGGCGATAACACCCACTGGTTCCAGTCCGGCAAGCCGGCAAAGATCCACGGCCGCTTCAGTGTGGCCCGGGCGTTCCCGCACTCCCCCGTCAACAGCACGGAGCGGAAAAATATGCCCGGGCCGGGTCACTGCCGCAGGGCCGGAGGCGGGGTCGGCCAGCACCCGGGCGGTCAGGGCGCGGTCTGTGGCAGAGATGCCGGTGCTGACGCCCACGGCCGCATCGCAGGAAACGGTGTAGGCGGTGCCCTTCGCGTCCTCGTTGACGGCCACCATGGGCGGCAGGGCAAGGGCATCGGCACGGTCCCCCGCCAGTGGCACACAGATGACGCCGGAGCTGTACCGGATGGTCCAGCCCATGAGGGCCGGAGTGGCATGCTGGGCGGCGAAGATGATGTCGCCTTCGTTCTCGCGGTCCTCGTTGTCCACCACCAGCACAGGCCGCCCGGCGGCCATGGCGCGGACAGCATCCTCCACCGGGTCAAGTCCCCGGCGCGCCTCGGTGGCCGGCTCCAGCCGGACCGTGGCGTTCATCGGGTGCCTCCGGCGGCTGCTCCGGTGCTGAACGCGAGGAGGCGCTCGGTGTATTTAGCAAGCACGTCCACTTCAAGGTTGATCCGGCTGCCCGTTGCCTTTGCCCCCAGGCCGGTTTCAGCGAGCGTGGTGGGAATCAGCCCCACTTCAAACCACGGTTCCGGTTCCGCGGCCGGGCTGACCGCGGTGACGGTGAGCGAGACGCCGTCGATCGCGATGGAGCCCTTTTCCGCGATGTAGCGGGCGAGGTTGGCGGGCACGCCGAAACGGAGGCGCTCCCAGTTGCCGAGTGCCTCGCGTTCGAGGAGTTGCCCGACGCCGTCGACGTGGCCCTGGACCACGTGGCCGTCCAGCCTGCCGCCGGCCGGGACACAGCGTTCGAGGTTCACCGAATCGCCGGCAGTGAGCTCGCCGATGGTGCTGCGGACGAGGGTTTCGCCCATGACATCGACGCTGAACTCCTTGCCGTCGATCGCGGTGGCCGTCAGGCAGACACCGTTGACGGCGATGGAGCCTCCGAGGGCAAGCCCCTCTGTGGTGGCCGGGGCGCTCAGGCGGAGGGTTGCACTGGCATCGCCGTCCCGCTCGACGGACAGAACCTGTCCTTGTTCGGCAATAATTCCGGTAAACATCAGTAGCCTCCCATGGCTGGTTCCGCGGCAGGGCGGGATGGTTGTGGTTCTAAAGCTTCGGTTGTTTCAGGGCGGAGGTGCAGCCTCAGGTCCCGGCCGAGGGTGAGGACGGCTCCGCCGTCGGACGGATCCCAGTCCCAGTGGCGGGCGTCCGCCAGGGTGGTGATTCCGAGTCCACTCAGGGCAGGAGTGCCGGACCCCAGCAGGGTGGGAGCAACGTAGACAATGAGTTCGTCCACCAGACCGGCGGCCAGGAATGCGCTGAGGATGCGCGAGCCGCCTTCCACCATGACGTGACGGATGCCTTCTGCGTACAGGAGCGAAAGCGCCTCGCGCGGGTCGCGGGTGGGCAGGTGGAGCATGCGCCCGTCCTCGCCGCGGACAGTTGCATCAGCCGGCACTTCACGCAGGCCCATCACTGCCCGGAGCGGTTGCTTGCCGGCCATTGCCCCGGTGGCGTCACGGGCGGTCAGGCGCGGGTTGTCCACGAGGACGGTTTGGGTCCCCACCAGGATGGCGTCGATCCGGCGCCTGAGCCCGTGGTTATCGGCCAGCGATTCGGGGGACGAAATCCACTGGCTGGTCCCGTCCTCGGCCGCGATCCGGCTGTCCAGCGTCTGCGCGATGTGCAGCGTCACAAACGGGCGCTGCTCCGCCACGGCCTGGAACCACTGGCGGTTAAGCGCCAGTGACTCACCGGCCGCGAGCCCGCTCCGCACCCTCACGCCGGCCTCGCGCAGCGTTGCTGCGCCGCCCGCGGCGGGGTCATGCGGATCATCGACGGCGTACACCACGTCAGCGATTCCTGCCCCGATGATGGCCTGGGTGCAGGGGCCGGTGCGGCCGCAGTGGTCGCACGGCTCCAGGGTGACCAGCATGGTGGTGCCACGCAGGTCCAGCCCCGCCGCAGTTGCCTGGGTAATCGCGTCAGCTTCAGCGTGGGGGGTGCCGGCGCCGCGGTGGTAGCCGGTCACCAGCTGGCGGCCCTCGTTATCGATGACGACGGCGCCCACCAGCGGGTTAGCGCCGCGTGGTCCGCGCAGGGCTGCTTCGAGCGCAGCGTCCATGGCAGCGGTTTCGGCACGGCTGAACGCCGTCACAACATCGTTCCGGGTCATATGGCGACCACCGGTCCGGAGGCGTCCGCTACCGGCGCATGGGAAAAACTGGCTTCAAAGAGCCATCGCAAGGGGTTCATGTGTCTGTCGTTCCTTCCCGTCAGAACCGCGATGGCTCCGGGGGTATACGACAGCAGAGGGCCACGGCGCCATGGGACGCCGCGAATACAGCTGTACGTGCTTCTCTCATCCAGACTTTAACTGTCGGTACCGGAATTTCACCGGTTCAACCGTCTGCCGGGTCCATTCCCGAGGGAAAGGCACCGGCTCGCGGGTCGCGGACTGTCACCGCCGGTTCGGACTTACACCGACCCCGGAGCACGTAATGTGTGTTGCTATTGTGCCATAACCTGCGCGGCGTCCAGACTATTCCCCCGACCCGGCACGTAACTTAGCGCTGCCCGCTTCACGCAGGCGCGCGATGGCCGCGGCCGGGTCCTGGGCACCATAAACAGCGGAGCCCGCGACGAAGACATTCGCCCCGGCCTCCGCTGCCCGGACAATGGTTTCTTCCGTGATGCCGCCATCCACCTGGATGGCCACGCCGATTCCGGAGCCGTCAATGGCTTCGCGGGCCCGGCGGATCTTCGGCAAGGTCAGGTCAAGGAAGGCCTGGCCGCCGAAGCCGGGTTCCACCGTCATGATCAGGAGCATGTCCAGTTCCGAGAGCATGTCCAGGTAGGGTTCCACCGGCGTGGCGGGCCGCAGCGCCATACCAGCCTTGGCTCCCCTGGCCCTGAGTTCGCGTGCCAGTTTGACCGGTGCGATGGACGCCTCGGCGTGGAACGTCACCGAGGCCAGGCCTGCGTCGGCAAAACCCGGTGCCCAGCGGTCGGCGTCGGAGATCATCAGGTGGGCATCCAGCGGAACGGGGCTGACGGCCTGGATCCGCTGGACCACGGGCAGCCCGATGGTGAGGTTGGGAACGAAGTGGTTGTCCATCACGTCCACGTGCACGGCGTCCGCGGTGCTGATGCGCTGCAGTTCGGCTTCGAGGTTAACGAAGTCGGCGGACAGAATGCTCGGGTTGATGCAGCACTGCGGCATAGGGGAACCTTTCACTTCAGGTCAGGCCTTCTTGCGGATAAGGGCCAGGAACATGGCGTCCGTACTGTGGATGTGCGGCCAAAGCTGCGCCGTGGAATCGTGGCCGGCGCCGAGGTGGCCGGTGAGGCTCACGCCATCCAGCACTGCACCGGCGTCGAGCAGCTCCAGGTCATCGCGTTTCCGGAGAACATCGGTGACCACCGCTGTGGTTTCGGCCGGGTGGGGCGAGCACGTGACATAAGCCACCACGCCGCCGGGCCGGACAGCGGCCAGGGCGGATTTCAGGAGGTCGCGCTGCAGCGGTCCCAGGTCTGCCAGGTCCTTGGGCGTGCGGCGCCAGCGCGATTCCGGCCGGCGCCGGAGTGCGCCGAGCCCGCTGCACGGGACATCAACCAGTACACGGTCGAAGGATTCGGGGTGTTCGGTTCCGACGTCGCGGCCGTCTCCGGTCCGGACCCGCCAAACGTCCCTGGGCACGGCCGAAAGGGCCTGGCTCACCAGTTTGGCCCGGTGCGGAGCCGGTTCATTGGCGAGCAGCGTTGCGCCCTTCTGGTTTGCCAGCGCGCCGAGCAGGGCCGCCTTGCCGCCGGGGCCTGCGCACAGGTCCAGCCAGGCCTCTTCGGTAGCGTCTGCCCCGGGACCTGCTGCAGGGCGCGGTGCCAGGTCCACCGCGGCCATGGCACGGGCCACCAGCTGGGAGCCGACGTCCTGGACGCGGGTGCTGCCTTCACGTACGGAGGAGAGCCGGCCAAGGTCGCCGCCACTGGAGAGCGCAGAACCTTCCACCAGTTCACCGGGAGTGGCTCCGTTTTCCAAGGCTTCGTCAAGGCTTCCCAGCCCGGGCAGAGCAACGAGGTTTACTACCGGAGCGGCGTTGTCCGCCTCAAGGAGTTCGTTGATTTCCGACGCGGACCGGCCGTGTGCCACCAGGGACTGGCGCATGGCGCGGACAATCCATTCGGGGTGGGCGTAGCGCAGGGACGCGATCCTGGTTTCGTCGGTTTCGCCGGCAACAAGGAGCTCCAGCCACTCCTCCAGGGTGTGGGCCGTGACCTTCCGCAGCACCGCGTTGATCAGGGCGGAGGGCCCGGCACCGATCACTGCCCGGGCCAGCCCGACCGTCTGGTCCAGGGCCGCGTGTGCCGGTACCCGCATTGCCAGGATCTGGTGGACGCCGATCCGCAGGGCGTCGAGGATGGCGGGATCGAGCTGGTCCAGCGGACGGTCCACGCACCGGGCCAGGATGGCATCGTAGGTGCCCTGCCCGCGTAACGCGCCGTAGCTGAGTTCGGTGGCGAAGCCGGCGTCTCGTTTGTCCAGGCCGTGATGGCGGATCCGGGACGGAAGGACCAGGTTGGCGTAGGCGTCCTCGGCGCTGACCGCGCGCAGGACTTCAAAGGCCACCAGCCGCGCAGGATCCGCGCGCCGGGTGCGTTCGGAGGGTGCACTGCCCGTAAAGCTCCGCTCGGCGGGCCTGTTCCGCTCCCGGCCCTGCGCGTTGCGCTGGCTGCCGTCCCGCGGCCCGCCTTTCCCGCGTCCGCCGCGTGGGGCGCCCCTCCCGCCGGCACCTCTCCCGCTGCCGCCTGCATTGCCGCCGGACTCGCTCATTCGAATACCACGCTTTCAAGTGTTGCCATTCCGCGGGCCCAGTCGGCTGCGGCCATCATCTTTTTGCCTGCGGGCTGGATCCTGGTCAGTTCCACCGCGTGGGATCCCGTTCCCACCAGGACGCTCTTGCCGTCGAGGCTGACCTCACCGGGGGCCAGGTCGGGGGCCTCCGGCCGCAGCCTCACCGGTTCCAGTTTGACCCGCTGGCCGTCCAGTGTGGTCCACGCGCCAGGCTCGGGAGTGACCCCGCGGGCACGCCGCCCGATTGCCAGTGCCGGCTGGTTCCAGTGGAGCCTGCCGTCCTCGAGGGTCAGCTTGGGTGCCAGGGAGACCTCGCCCACCTGGGCCTGCGGGGCCGCCTTGCCTGCTTCGACCGCTGAGAGGGTCTGTGTCAGCAGGACAGCCCCGCTGTGGGAGAGCCGCTCCAGCAGCGCCCCCGCAGTGTCATCCGGCCCGACACTTTCAGTCAGCGTCCCGAAGACAGGTCCGGTGTCCAGTCCTTCCTCCAGCAGGAACGTCACGGCGCCGGTGACGTCGTCGCCGGCGCCGTGACGTTCCTGC
>NZ_QAIQ01000629.1 GCF_003061105.1 Arthrobacter sp. HMWF013 | reverse complement strand
CGAGTAGCTCGCGAGCTACTCGGCTGTTGTCCGCTTTACCAAAGGCCAACTGAGCCGTTGAAAGATGGGCCGAGAGCAGCCAAGGATCCTCGATAGTTCTGGACGACTGGGATAGTATCCAATGCGCTTGATCGGGCTCGTCCACGTGAACAAAAAAACGAGACGCTGACCTAAGAACGAATCGGTTATCCGGCGCTAAGGCGAGGGCGGCATTAATTTGCCGTTCTGCTTTGGCAGCGTTGCCCAGAATGGCATGTGCCAACGCTAAGTCCACTCTTGCCACCGCATTCCGAGGCTGTTCGTTCAACGTCTTTCGTATCCTGGCGACGTCAGCCTTAGCCGTGTCCTTTATGCCTAGCCCATCTACTTCTGCATAGCCAGGCTGTGGCGCGACGGCCCGTAAACGGCGCTGGTCAATTCCTCTGCGGAGAAGCAGCGGAGCCGACTCGTTGGCAGAAATGTAGTCCGAAACCTCGTCAACTTCGTCGCCCAGCAGTCGATTGGCTACGAGAGCCGCAAGAAGATCGGCAGCGACGTAAAGGGTTTTGTGCAGTCTGAACTCTGTCCTGAGACGGTCCAGCTCTGGAGTCGGAGCTTTGGGAGGGCTGGGAGAAGTAGGATGCAGCTCGCGGGTCGAGAGGGTGCTCCGGAATGTACGCCATCGTGGTACTACTTGCCTGTCCTCGCCTGGCTTGGTGGCGCTCATGCTGCAGCCCTTGCCCGAACGTATGCCTTGTGGGCCATCAGGTCAATTTCAGAGACGACGCGTTCTAGCGAAAAACGAGATCCCCGCCCTTTCACAGCAGCAGGGTGCCCCCGTCTGCGAGGGTCGGGCTGACAAAGGAACTCAACAACAGCACCCAATCTCGGGTCTGTATCTGTGGCCAAATCCGACTGGAGAGTCGTAATAATGCGGGAATAGGCATCTTCTAAGTAAGGAAGTACCTCGAGGAATGAATCCCCGAAGGCATCCCAATGGTGATGCTCCGATAGCTCGTCGGCCAAGAGTGAGTTCATAGTTGTTCCTGTGAACATAAACGTCGCCATGCTGCCCAACTGATACAGATCAGCTGCAAAGCGGCGCACGGATTCTTCCGGAAAAATGTAGCGATACAACTGCTCCGGTGGTGCATAAGTGCGGTCCCCAGGTGTGACTAGCTGATCATGTGACGCCGGAGCTCCTTTTCTGTAGGCGCGCCCGAGGTCAGCGACTTTGCCTACCCGACCACCGTTGACGTCATCGGGGAAAAGCAGAAAGTTCGATGGCTTGAGATCCTGATGGGCCACTTCGTTGGAATGCAGTTGTCGCAGCCCGACGGCTAGGTTGCGCAGGTACTCCAGCTTCAAGGCATTGGTAATCGTTCCCGCCTGGCTGAGAGCCACCCGAACATCATGGGAAGCCAGCTCAAAGATGATGTAATTAATGTCCGACAGCATAAAGTTAGACAGCTTGAATTGGCCGTAACTGATAGCAGTAACCACCCGCGACAATTTTCGCGTCCCACACATGACCAAGAGATCCCGCTCCGCGACGTACGCGCTTGTCGCCTCCAGCATCGCGTCGACGCCGTGACTAACGACCGATGCTAAGTCCAGAACTTTGAGAAAGCCTTGCCGGCCATTCTCCTGACTTACGAGGTAACCCACGCTAAAGATGCCGCCGGTCGAGCTAGGGGCTGGGTCGATTAAAGTCCCTACGGTCCATCCGCCCTCAAGCTCTTTACCTTCGAGATGTAACGCGGCGTTGAAGGCATCAAACGGAGAGCGCAAGGAGACCCCTATCTAAGTACAAATCTGTACAAGGTTACAGCCGAGAGGGGGGCCTCCGAACGTCGAAGTACGAACTGAGCGAGGCAGACGGGGTTCGTTCAACTGGACTGTTCGACCATTCGGTCCGTTGCGGCGCTCTGTTTGCCGGACACGGCGGGCAATGCTTCCCATCGCTTCTGGCCCCTTGTTGGCTGATGCCGTACGCTCTCCGATCCTGTCCCAGGAGACTCCGTGGCCGTGGCAGAGGCAACGGCATGGTGGAGTTGGGCTTCGAGGCCTTCAGGCTCCAGCTAAAGGTGCCACGGAACTGCGGCGAACGATGTATCGCGACATCCCGCAGATTTACATGACGTCGGCTATCAGCCGACAAAAGGCGGCAGCGGCAATCTCTGGTGGAGTCCTTGGCGAAGGCAGTGGCGGGGGAGGGTCGGCTGATCCCTCGTGGCCCAGGCCCCCCGGGCCTTTAGCGTGTCGGAGCGGCGATGGTAAGCGTGCGGGTTGCCAGTTCCCAGTAGTTTCTCAAGTTGAAGGGGGCATAATGAACCGAAGCTCCGGTCAACCGCTATTTGACCGGAGCTTCGCCACTGCTCATCGCGTGGAGCGCGTATTACGTCTTGCCGAATTTATCGATCTGCAGTCCAAGCGTTGGCACACACACTTCAAGCCGCCCGACATCGCCCCCGCACGTTTCGAGGAACAACCGTGCAACCGCGTACGTTACAGTCTCGTTCGAAGTGAGCACGAGAGAGATAAGAAGAGGAAGAAGCGCTTACGTGGCAGCCGACTATGACGAAGTCCGTTCCGACGTCAAGGAATCGCAGGATCGTTCGCTGGAGGACTTGCAGTCCGCGAACGCCCCGGATGCCCGCAGCGTCGTCACCGAGCTGGACGAAGCAGACGCCCTCGACGAAGGGCTGACACCTGGCGGCGAAATCATCTCCGACGAGCTCATCGTGCAAGTGATTCCCCAAGGCGCAGACGAGTTCACCTGCTATTCCTGCTTCCTCGTCAGGCACCGGTCCCAGCTCGCCCGCGAAAGCAACGGCCACTCGTACTGCATCGAGTGCGAAAACTAGGCCCACGGAGACATCGGCAGCACCAGCTTGACACACCCTCCGCAAACGGAAGCTGTAGACCTGGGGTCGATTACGCCTCGAACGGCGCGGTCCGCCACTCCTGCCAGCTGTGTCCGGTGCTGTTTCGCGCGTCGATGAGGCCAGCGGCGGCGTCGTAGGCGTAGTGGATGAAAGCCGAGGACTCGGTGCCGTAGTTGTATGACTCCACAAGTGCCTGTGAACCATCTGGGCTATAGAACACTTTGATCTCAACCTGCCGCTGTGAGAACTGCTGCTCCAGTTCCCGCCGGGCATTGTCCACCGCCCGGGCGAGGTCAGGACCGGGCGTTTCGGACGAAGCCGAAGAGGGGGAATAGGGACGGCGAGGGTACGGTCCTCTGCCACACTACTCGTGGCCTGGTCCCGGCGGGCAAGTCACGGAGGGATGGCATCTGCCCCACGGACAGGTGGACGTGAGCCGTAGTCAGGAAATCAGATTCCAGACGGGCGACGACTGGTACTGCCCATGATTAGGAGGGGTGGCGGGTAGCTGGCCCCTAACGCCATAAATTGGCAGCAGAGCCTCATATTGCCGCGTTCAATCTTGAGCGAATCTTGATTGGCAGCAAGCACTTGCTTGATCCTTTTCAGGAAGAGTGTCACCGTCAGGTCATGCAGAGCGCCTGACCTTTAACGGGGTTCGGGGTCCGTTGGCCGGCGCTCGTAATTCACAAGGATGCGCTTGAGAACCACGGTCAACATGCTTCGTGCAGAACAACCCGCAATTGCGGAGGCGCTGGGACCGACCGGGGCTGAAGCTGCTCCTTGTGTGCCTTCATTGTCGGGCGTCATTGGGGACAGCCCAGTTTTTGACCTGCAAAGCCTACGGGACATTGCCGATGATACGGAGGGCCCTGCCCTTGCTCTTCAATTTCTCAAGGACTTCTTGAGTTTGCAGCAGGTGCGGCTGTCCCGGTTCCTCGCCGCTCTGGCAGCCGAGGAGCCCGCGGCATCAGTTGATGCCCTACTTAGTTTGCACACCGCTTCGGCCATGGCTGGGGCAACGGAAATTGCCGAGCGCTGCGCGAGCATCCTGCCGCTTGTTGTGGCTAGGAATTTTGCGTGTGCGCGGGTACAGGCAGCAGCCCTGCAGCGCATCATCGATGTACTGGCTGCTGCCTCTCCGATGTTGCTGGAGCAAGTCAAGGCCCGACTTGGCGCCGAGGCCGCTGCCGCGTTTAGGCCTGTTTCAGGTTCGTGCTCCCAAGATGGGTAAGGTCATAGAGCGCCGCTACGCGGCTGAATTCGGGATCGGGCCCCGCAGCGAAAAACCTTTGGAGCCCGATAGCCTGCCGGGACACAGCTGCTTGAGGCGGGATGCGCAGTCGACAACATTTTGAGGCGCTGCCGGCATGTCTGTGTGTTGGTTGCTCCGTAAGGTCAGAACGCTGGTGCGACCGCGGTGGTCATCGGGCGAGTGGGAACCAGACTGACCGCACACAGTTCTCTGAGTGGTCCAGTGTGTGAGCATCTATCCGGCTGGCTGCGCGGTTGCGCTTCCAATTACGCTGACGGGTTTTCGCGCTCGATCCACCACGAGTAGGGCACCTCGTTTGTGTTCAGGGGGTTTTGTCGGGGGAAGGGGTGTGGGTGTTGTTGTGGAGCTGGGCTTCGATTGTGTGGGCCGGGGCGGGCATGGCGAGGAAGTAGCCTTGCCCCATGTGGCAGCCCATTGCCCTCAGGGTTTGCAGCTGGCGGGGTTCTTCGATGCCTTCGGCGATGACTTCCAGTTTCAGTTTGTGCGCAAGGTTCAGGATGCCTTCCAAGATGGCCGTGGAGGTTTGGTCGGTGTGTGCGAGGAAGGAGCGGTCGATCTTGAGGATGTCTGCTGGCAGTGTGGCCAGGGTGCTGAGGGATGAGAAGCCGGTTCCGAAATCGTCGATTGCTATGCGGGCACCGGATTCCTTGAGCGTGCAGAGCGCGGCGATTCCGCCGTCCGTGTCTGTGGCCAGGGACGTCTCTGTGATTTCAAGGATCACGTTATCTGCTTCGCTGGCCGCGTCGGCGAGGATTTCTTTGAGGAACACAAGACTGCGGGGGCTTGAGAGTTGGCGGGCGGAGAGATTGACCGATACCCACAGTCTGTTGTGCCCGCTGATGGCCGCACGCCAGGTGGCTACCTGGCGTGCGGCTGTTTTCAGGACCCACGCCCCGACGGCGTCTATGTCCCCGGTCTCTTCGGCGATGGGTATGAAATCCTCTGGACTCAACAAGCCCAGTGTGGGATGTTGCCACCGCACGAGCGCCTCGAGACCGACAATGGTGCTGGTCTGCAGGTCGATCACGGGCTGGTAGTCGATGCGTAGCTGGTCCTCGGCGGCAGCCGTGGCGATGCCTGCCTTCAGGGCTGCGCGGCGTGCCATCCGGTCGTAGTCCTCAGCGTCGAAGACCTGGTACCGGGCTTTGCCGCCGTGTTTGGCCACGTACATCGCGAAATCGGCCTGACGCAGGAGCTCCTGGGCGTCGGCGCTTCCGTGGTGTCCCCGGGCGACTCCCACGCTGACGCTGACCGTGGTTTTGTTGTTCCGGATGAAAAAGGGGGCCCGCAGGGCGTCGTGGATGCGCGCTGCGGTTGCCCTGCTTGTTTCGCAGTCCTCGTCCAGGACGATGATTGCGAACTCGTCGCCGCCCAGGCGTGCGACAAGGTCCTGGGTGCGTACGCAGCCGGTGAGCCGGGTGGCGAGTTGGGCCAGAAGCTCGTCTCCACCCTCGTGGCCGAGGGAGTCGTTGACGTCCTTGAAGTTGTCGATATCGACGAACAGCAGGGCAAGGCTCCGGGCGTTCCGCTGGAGCGCATTGGTCAGGGTCTCTGTCAGGACTGTCCGGTTCGCCAGCCCTGTCAGGGTGTCGTGGCTGGCGCGGTAGATCAGGGCCGCGTGGCTCTCGTGGACCGCTGCGGCCATGGAGTTGAAGGTTTCGGCCAGTTCGCCCAGTTCGTCGTTACGGGCTATTGGGATCCGGTGACGGTAGTCGCCGGCTTGGAGCTTCAGGGCTCCGTGACGGAGCTCTTGTATGGGTTTCATCAGGTCCCTGAGCATCCTGCGGCCGAAGTACACGGTGGTAGCCAGCGCCAGGCAGAAGTATCCGGCTCGGGCTGCGATCAGCAGTTGCTCGAGCGCGGCGGTGTGGGTAAGGCCCTCGTCCATTGACTTCAGTGCTGACCGTTGAGTGTCGGCCAGGAGCTCGCGCACCATGGCGCTGGAATCGGCGAAGTCTGCCATACCTCCTTCCTTTGTGGTGTCGCCTGCCGCTGGGGCGTGTTCGCTCCACAGTCCGTGGGCTTTCAGGCTCTGCTGCCAGGCGTCCCGGGTTTTGAGGAGGTTCGCTGCGGTCTCCCCGCCGGCCGGAAGGACCGCGGCGAGCTCGGTGAACTTGCGCGAGATGTTGGCCTGTTGTTCGGAAAACGCGACAGTGTCCGGCGGGGCTCCGTTCAGGATGCGGAGCCCGGCCTGTTGGTGGGCATCCAGTTCGGAGCGCAGCTCAAGAAGCCGGTCAGCATCCTCTTGGAGGCGGCTCGTTGTGGCCCGCATGTCGTTCATGACTGTCCTGACGCCAACGATGGTGACTCCCGCCCCGATGAGCAGGGCAGCGAGCATCAGGACGAACGCGGCTGTCCATTCCCGGCGAAGGCTCCGTTGCCGGCCGACCGGTCTCACGGACGGTGTAACTATTTCGGCTCTGTGATGCACGCAATTCCCGCCCTCAAAGCAAATCCAGTTCCCGGGTAAAGCCGAACCGGATATCAGGGCTAAGGGCGATGGTGAACGTCGTGAAGTCGACCCTGGTCACCAGAGTCCCCCAATCCGTGGCTCTCTCGCGGAGTGTATCGACGTGGCATGCTCCAGCTGCAGGTCTCTTGAGGTGGCGTCCTCGACCTTGATCGTGAGCGGCGGGATCTCCTTCGACATGTCGCTCTCCATTTCTTTCAGGCAGGGCCCGTTTTTGTCAGTGAAAAAGTTTCCGAAGGAAACCCGGGTCACGTCAGTCCGCTATCGGGAAGCCCGCTCTCGCCGGAGGACAGGGCCTACCGCGGAATCATTCAGCCGCCGCAGAATCCGATGGAAGGCCTATAGGGCGTGCCACAGGTGTGAGGCACTCCTCGATCAAAGACTTAGGAAATAAGAACGGAGCCCTGCTCCGTCAGCTGATAAACGGGCACAGCCGGAGACCGATCATCGGTCAACTGCTGATATTCACCGTGTGTCAGACCAGTGACGGTCGCTTCGATGTCTTCCAAGGATTGCGAAATCCAAGCCAGGGCGCTTAGATCCTCGGAAGTCTGGGCAGAGCCGATCAGACATTCATCCAGGAGTACCATCAAGTCCCTGATCCTGACGGAGATCTCGCGAAGGCTTGGTGAATAAGGGCTGCCATCGCCAGCAGTGACGGCCGGGAGCCCATCATAATAATCTGTCGTCATCGACTTCTCCTCATAAATCACGTTGAACGGAAGAAACTACCTCCGCTGGGCCAGCCACCATGGTCATAACGCCACCACGTTCCGTGTCTCTTCGTCGTGCCGCCGCGTCTCGCGTGCCTCAGGGCGGATGCACCCTGAAGGAGAGCCCGCGTTTCCTTGGTAAGGAAAGGGCCAGGAGATATTTTCAACGGCGACTTTTGCTCATGACATCTGCAATGGCATTTTGGTTTGGGCGCTTGGAGGGAATGCTCAGTTTACGGACCGCAAAAAGAAGTCGCACAGGGGTTCGATGGTAATCGTGAATTTTCACCCAGTGCGGCTGGTGTCAATATTTTCGCATTACAACCTCTGTTTGCAACTCCAAGTCTTCGCGCTACCAGAAACGGCAGTCGTCTATTGAATTGCGCGGGTGTCACACTTTCCCGGTCATTTCTCAGGCGGGGCCGCGGACTGAAGCAAAGCTCCGGTCAGCCGCTATTTGACCGGAGCTTTGCCACGTTGCCTCGTGGGGGAGCGGCCCCCATCTTGGGTAAGCCGCCGGCCCATGCGGCGTTCAAGATCCTGCCACTCTGCCTTCGAGCGGTTCAAGCCCGGAAATCCAGCCGGGCCATGCTACTGCGCCTGATTCTCTTGGAGCAGTTCGACCTGACGAACCGAAGTTACAAGGCGCCCGGGTGGTTGGCCCTGGTTTGGTTGCGCAGTTGGCGGCAACGTTCCATGGCTTGTTTCGACCGTTCCGCGAGCTGGTGCCGGCCCGATACCCGGTAAAGGTCAGCTGCCCATTCAAATTCTGCGGCAGCATCCCCGTAGAGAGCTTCGTCGAAGAGCCGGCGTCCGATGTGGTGACGTACGTGGGCTTCCTCCGCACGGGTGGAGACCAGCTGCAGGGCCTCTTCCTGCAGGGCCGCGGCTTCATGCCAGCGGTACTGGCGTAGGAAGACCTGGGCAAGCACCAGCAGCAGTTCTCCCCGGTCGGGTGAACCTTCCAGAGCCTGAAGGCCTTCCCGGAGGGCCTCGCTCTCGCGGTTCAGCAGTGCCAGATACCGGACACGATCAAGCAGGGCGAGCTCGCTGGCGAGGGCGTTCTCGAGCGCCTTCGGGTCAAGCGCGACGTCGCGGAGCGTCACAGGATCGATGTGCCAGGCTCCTGAAATGTCTCTCACTAAAGTGCCCTCCGTAAAACCTCGTCACGGGAACCACCTGCTGACCGGAAGAAGTCGACGGCCGGGGTAACGGCCTTATGTTCTCATGCCGGCCGGGCCGGGACGATGAGCAGGCCCGCCCGCTGGTAAACCGAGGCGGAGTTTCGCGAAATTCACAGCAAATCCAATTCTTGGATAAAACCGAATTCCACATCCCGGCTCAACCTTGCAGTAAATGTCCTGAAGCTGTGCCGGGTAATGAGAATCCCACAATCCCTGGCCCTGGCTCGGAGCAGCTCGGTGGCCTGCTCCAGCTGGTCATCCCTTGACGCCCGGTCCTGGGCCTCGATGATAAGGGGTGGTGCTGTCGGCATAATTGGTCTCCATCGTCCAAATGTATGAGGGTGTATGAGGGGTTTGCAGACCGAGACTCATGCCCGCGATTGAAGCTTCAACCGGTCAGCTTTACATAAACGTCGGCTATCAGTCCCGGCTTGCCCGGTTTCACAGGGAATTCCCAGCTGCAGGCGCACATAATGAACCGAAGCTCCGGTCAACCGCTATTTGACTGGAGCTTCGCCACTTGCCAGCGCCCGCGCAAAGGCTGCAGCCGCGGCACGAGATGATGACTGCGGTTTAGTTCAGTCCTGTAGGGCACGCAACGATGTTCGCCAGAAGGCCTTCAAGTAGCCCCTCTCAGCCGCAGCTTTACATAACATCCGTTATCGGCTTTCTAAAACCCCCGGGGGGCAAAAGGAACGGCCGCATCCAAGAACCCGCAAATTCACGCAAGTAGCTCGGTCTGAAGCCGTGAAAGCTGTCGTCCGCGAGCTGGCACCGCTTCGAGAAGGTGTGGGACCCACTGGCAAGTGAGAGTAAGCAAGCGTAGCGTCGGTTGCAGAAATTCAGCGATAGCGGCGCCAGCCCGACCTCCAGGCGTGCTGGCGCCGGTTTTAAGGAGGCCTCAATGGCTGGCTGGAATGGTGACACTGCAGCAGGTCCCTGGGTGCCGGAACCATCACCTTGGTGGAGGGATCGTCTTTCTGCATCTCCTTGCCGAATGGGGATATACGCCCAGTACATCCCCACGGCATGTACGTGCAAGACACCCGCATCCTCTCGTGTTGGAGCCTAAGCATAAACAGCCAGCCGCTCGAGTCGCTGGCGGCGGAGACGAAGGAGCCATACCGGGCCCTGTTCGCCGGGCGTGTCCCCCGGTCTGATGGGTATGGGACAGCCCGCTGATTGTGGAGCGGCTCGTTCAAGGACTTCCCGAAGGCATGGTGTTCCACCGCGGGCAGCGGCCGTGGCTGACGAAACTCGTGGACCAGGCCAGCCAGCACCGAAAGACTCAATAGCCGAAAAGGCGCAGCCGGTCCTCCCTATCTGCAAGGCCCACGCACAGGGCCCTTGCCGACAGCTACTGTCCCCCAGTCATCGAGCGCCTTCACGCCCGACGACCAGTGGGTCAGGAGCGGGTCGACGGCGGAACGTCAGTGCCGTCTGTCGGCTCACCGGGCTTCGCCTTGGGGTGGTTCACGATGGTGCCTTCCACCGGACCGTTTGCCTCAGTGGAGTCGGTTTTGCCGTCGTTCTTCATTTCCTTGACCTCGGACTTGATGATCCGCATGGACTGTCCCAGGCTCCGGGCCATGACCGGAAGCTTGGGTGCGGCGAAGAGCAGCAATGCAACAACGATGATGATTACGATCGGCCAAGGGCCATCAAAGAGTCTTCCCACCGGGAATCCTTTCGGGTTTGTCCGGCTAAGCCGGTTTGACAGAAGGCTAACAAGCGGCCCTCTAAAAGAGCGGTGGCGGACGCCTCCCCAGGCCATACTGGAGCGGCAACGACTGGAGCGCGAGGAGGCCGTAATTAGCAACATTTGAGCCCCAATGATGTGCTCTTCATTCTGCTGACTCAAGAAACAGGGCCAGTAAGGCCGGGTATGACTAGGGTGCGGCAGCGAACAATGCTTGATGCTCAAACGCTCGGCTCTCCAATATGAGGAATCGGAAACCCCTGAGCCAGGGCTCTCAAAGAGCTACTTGCCGGTGGCCCTGTGCGAAGGTCTGCACTTCGTCCTTGTGCTTCATGGGTGCCTTACTGTCCCGGTCTGTATCGCGTATCTCCGGTTGGTGTTATTTGGTTTGAGCTCGAGCTGGGGCAACTGCACCCATAAGCATCTCGAGATGCAAGTTGTCTTCCGGATCAGCATTGTCCAATCGGGTTCTTAGTAACTCTTAGGCTTCCGACCAATCCGGAAAGACCAGCGCCCCTAGGTCACTCACGGATACCGGCCCAGTTCGAGAGGGATTGGTAAGAAGATCCTCCCTCAGCAGCAGTGGGGCCATCTCCTGAGCTGACGTTGGCGAGGAGGCTTCCAACTGAACCGCCATAAGCCGGGTCTCAAGGACCATAAGCGCGGGAGTGCATTTGAGGCTCGGAAATGCGGCGTTGGATACCTCCCCCGAACCGAACGTGGAGGATTCTGTGCTTATCGGGTTGCGGCGCTTCATCACTGACTTCCTTCTCAGTCCTCCGGCCAACGGCGTGATTGATCTAAGTATGAACTTGATCATGGAAGAGAGCAATACCCTGAGAATGAATAAGATCATTCTAGCCCCCACTCGCGAATTGGTTAGCGGAGTTCGAGCTGCCCCGGTTCTTATGGGGCGGGGGCCTGTCGGCGCAGCGCAACGGAGGCTCCCGGCAAGCGTGAACGAATCCATCCAAATTACTCTATTGACCGCTTCGTTGAATAATGTTCTACTTCTGAAGATGCGGCTGACTCCGCAATGACTAGCACTCTCGCAGATGAGAGCCGAGAAGGGTTAGACCGGGTGGCCGGGTCCGCCGCGCCTCGGCCGTAGGGAAGGAAGCACATGACCGATCCACAGGACCATCGTCTGGTCCCCACCACGGGAAGCGCCCAAGGCCTGGACCAAAAGGTTGAGGGTGGATGTCCAGTGGCGCATGGCAGCGTGACCTCGCACGGCAGCGAGAGCGAGAATCCGGCGATCGATTCTCCGCAGCCCAAGGGGCACAGGCCGCGGACCGTCGCAGACTGGTGGCCCAACCAGCTGGACCTCTCCGTGCTCCACTCCCACAACCCCGCGGGCAACCCGCTCGGCCCCACCTTCAGCTACTCCGAAGAGTTCCAGAAGCTCGACGTCGAGGCTCTCAAGCAGGACATCATCCAGGTCCTCACGACCTCCCAGGACTGGTGGCCGGCGGACTTCGGCCACTACGGCGGCCTGATGATCCGACTGAGCTGGCACGCTGCAGGCACCTACCGCGTCCATGATGGCCGCGGCGGTGCCGGTGACGGCAGCCAGCGCTTTGCCCCGCTGAACAGCTGGCCGGACAACGCCAACCTGGACAAGGCCCGGCGGCTGCTGTGGCCGGTCAAGCAGAAGTACGGCCAGAAACTCTCTTGGGCGGACCTGCTGGTCCTCGCGGGCAACGTGGCCCTCGAGTCCATGGGCTTTAAGACCTTTGGCTTCGCCTTCGGCCGCGAGGACGTCTGGGAGCCCGAAGAGATTTTCTGGGGGCCCGAGGACACCTGGCTCGGCGACGAACGCTACATCGGCGA
>NZ_QAIQ01000628.1 GCF_003061105.1 Arthrobacter sp. HMWF013 | reverse complement strand
AGGAGGTTGACCTTGGGGCGCTGCCGGAGACCAGGACCGCCGTCATGGTCAATATTGCGAGCCCGTCGGCGGCCTTCCAATGGTGGCGCCTGCCCGCAGCCGGTGTGGGGCTGGCACGGATGGAGTTCATCATCAGCAACATCATCCGGATCCACCCGATGGCGCTGGTCCATCCCGAACGGGTCACGGATCCAGCCGAGGCGGAACGCATCACGGAGCTCACCCACGGCTACAACGACCTCAAGGAATACTTCGTTGATGTCCTTGCCACCGGCATCGCCAAGATCGCCGCGCCTTACTACCCGCACCCCGTGATCGTCAGGCTCAGCGACTTCAAGAGCAACGAGTACGCCCATTTGATCGGGGGCGGCTCATTCGAGGTTGCCGAGGAGAATCCCATGCTGGGCTTCCGGGGGGCTTCCCGCTACTACCACGAGCGCTACCGGGAAGGGTTCGCCCTTGAATGCCGCGCATTGAAACGGGTCCGCGAGCGGCTGGGTTTCGCCAACGTGGTGGTGATGGTGCCGTTCTGCCGGACCGTTCAGGAAGCTGACCTGGTCATCAAGGTTATGGCAGAAAACAGCCTCGTCCGCGGGGCTGGGGGGCTCCAGCTCTACATGATGTGCGAGATCCCCTCGAACGTCATCCTCGCCACGGAGTTTGCCCGGCGCTTCGACGGGTTCTCCATTGGCTCCAACGATCTCACCCAACTTGTCCTCGGCGTCGACCGCGACTCCGAACAGCTGGCTGAGCTGTTCGATGAAAGGGATGCGGCCGTCACCTCGATGATCGCCCAGGTCATCGGTAAGGCCCATGAAGCCGGCATCAGGATAGGGATCTGCGGCCAGGGCCCCAGCAATCACCCCGACTTCGCACAATTCCTGGTGACGCAGGGCATTGATTCGATTTCGCTCAATCCGGACACATACCTCAAGACCGTTCCGGTCATCGCCGCCGCTGAAAACGCCGCCGCCGTAAAGGCCGCCGAAAAGTCCGCACCGTGAGCCGGCTGGGCATTCTCACCAGTGGTGGGGACTGCCCTGGCTTGAACGCGGTGATCCGCGGCGCGGTGCTCGGAGGCATCATTTCCCACGGCCATGATTTCGTCGGATTCCGGGACGGCTGGCGGGGCGTATTGGAGCAGGACGTGGTCCCGTTGCCGCGGCATGCTGTCCGCGGAATTGCCCGCCTCGGCGGCACCATGCTCGGTACATCCCGGACCAATCCCCTCAGGGAGGGCGGGGCGGACGCCGTCCGTGACAGCCTCCGCGCACTGGGCGTTGACGGTCTGATCGCCATCGGGGGAGAGGGTACCCTGGCGGCCGCCCAGGAGCTTTCGCGCCAGGAGATCAAAGTGGTGGGCGTCCCCAAGACCATCGATAACGATCTCGATGCCACTGATTTCACTTTCGGTTTCGACACAGCCGTCCAGACGGCCACAGAGGCAATCGACAGGCTCCGCACCACCGGCGAGTCGCATCACCGCTGCATGATCGCAGAGGTCATGGGCCGGAACGCCGGTTGGATCGCCCTTCATTCGGGGATGGCTTCCGGCGCCCACGCCATCCTCATTCCGGAGCAGCGGGTCCCGCTGGAACGGGTTGCCGAGTGGGTTGAATCCGCACGGGACCGGGGACGGGCCCCGCTGGTGGTGGTGGCGGAGGCTTTCGCTCCGGAGGGTCAGGTGGCGCCGTATTCACCCCGTGGCCTTGACGCCTTTGGCAGGCCCCGGCTTGGCGGGATCGGCATGCTGCTGGAACAGGAACTGCAACGGCTGACAGGGATTGAGACCAGGGCAACCGTCCTGGGCCACATCCAGCGGGGCGGCGCCCCCACCGCTTTTGACAGGGTACTCGCCACCCGGCTGGGGCTGGCCGCTGTGGACTCTGCCGCCAACGGGCGGTGGGGGACCATGGTCTCCCTTCGCGGGACGGACATTGTCAACGTCGGCTTCGCAGCCGCGCTGGGCCGGCTCAAGACCGTGCCTGAGGACCGCTACCGGGAGGCAGCGGTCCTGTTCGGCTGATCAGGCGCGGGCGCAACGGACATCAGTCGCGCTGTATCTCGATCTTCCGCGCAGGGGCCTGCTGGGCTTTCTCCGGGACCGTGGTCCGGACTTCGAGCACACCGTCCCTGTAGGAGGCGGTGATGTTGTCCTGGTCAACGCCGTCCGGCAAGGCAACCCGCCGCATGAACGAACCGTACCGGAACTCGGACCGGTAGCTGTTCTTGTCCTTCTGCTCGGTCTTTTCCTTGCGCTCGGCCTTGATCTCCAAAGCGCCGTCCACCACGGATACGCTGACGTCCTTGTCAGGATCGATCCCGGGCAGTTCGGCACGCACCACCAGGGTATTGCCTTCAACAGACTCTTCGACCCGGATTCCCGACGCCGCAGTATCGCCCTCGAACAGCCTTTCAATCAGCTCGACCGGCGAGCGCCGGGTGTCGAACCACTTCATCAAATCAGCCATGTCTGCCTCCATGCAATGACAACCGCCGGGGACGTTTGCCCCGCCCCTTAAGCCTCGGGCCACCGCCAGGAGCCACCCAGAGTCTTTGGTCCCCTCACCACTGGCCCACGCGACACAGGCACCGTTGGGGCATGGCGGGGGCTAGGATCACTTGCATGAGCAGCTCCCCTTCTGAGTCGCATACGGAAATCCTTGCAGCCGACGAGTGCTGGAAGTACCTGCATTCCTCGTATATCGGCAGGTTGGCCGTGATCAGCGGCGCTGCTCCGGAGATCTTCCCGGTGAACTTCATGACCATCGGAACAACGGTGGTTTTCCGCACAGCTCCAGGTACGAAACTTCGTGCGCTGCTCAGCGGCGCAGCTGTGGCCTTCGAAACCGACGGGCTGAACGCCTATTCCACCGAGGTGTGGAGTGTTGTGGTCAAGGGAACCCCGGGGTCCTTCGACGGCGATCCGGCCAGTCTCAGGGAAGGCGGTCCAGACCGCGAACCCTGGCAGCCCGGCCTTAAGGAGCACCTGGTACAGATCACCCCTTCAGAAGTTTCCGGTCGCAGGTTTGCCGTAACGCCGCGGACGCGGTGGTGGCCCCCGCAGGATTTCTCGGCTGACTGGATTTAGAACATTCGCATGGCACTATGGCAGCCGTTCCACCGGGTAGCGCCGGGCGTGGACCCGGCTCAAGACGGCGACACCGCAC
>NZ_QAIQ01000077.1 GCF_003061105.1 Arthrobacter sp. HMWF013 | reverse complement strand
GTACGCGCTCACGCAGGAGGACCAGGACAACACACCGGCCCCGTCCGGACCGTGGCGGAACAGCACCGGCTGGCGGCTTGGCGGCCCGGCGGCCCGGCGGATCAGCCTCGGAACGCCCGACGGCGGCGTCTCAACGGTACGGGTATCCGGCGGCCGCGTTCCGGACGGGCCCGTCCGCGTCACCGTGGACAACGGCCCTGAACGCCGGGCCTCGCTGGAGTTCAGCTCACGCAGGCACGCCGTCCTGGTCCTCGATGGGCAGGAAACGCGATATTCCCTCGCACCGGTCTACCGGGGTCCGGTAACCCCCACGTGGGACAACCCCACCCCCGCCTGGCCCACGGAACTGTTCCTGGGCAACGAGGGCTGGTCCTGCCGGCTGGAGCTGCTGACGAGGGAGACGCGGCTCGCCAGGGTCCTGGCTGCCATCCACCGCGAGGAAGGCGCCGCGGACCCGGAGGTCCGCTCGCCCATGCCGGGCACGGTGGTGTCCGTTGCCGTCACCGACGGCGATACCGTCACGGCCGGCCAGCTGCTCCTCTCCGTGGAGGCCATGAAGATGGAACACCAGCTGGCAGCCGAAGTGGCCGGCACCGTCCACATCAGCGCCAAGGCCGGCGACCTCGTCAGGCTCGACCAGGTCCTCGCCACCATCCACCCGACAACTCACCACCCAATCAAGGGAGCCTAGCCATGGCAGATTTCGAACTCAGCGAGGAATACCAGGACCTCAGCAACACCGTCCGCGAATTCGCCGACGAAGTGGTGGCGCCGGTTTCCGCTAAACACGACGAGGAGCACAGCTTCCCCTACGAAGTCGTCAAGCAGATGGCGGACATGGGGCTCTTCGGCCTCCCCTTCCCGGAAGAGTTCGGCGGCATGGGCGGTGACTATTTTGCCCTGGCGCTCGCCCTCGAACAGCTGGGCAGGGTGGACCAGTCCGTGGCCATCACCCTGGAAGCCGGTGTATCGCTGGGCGCCATGCCGATCTACCGGTTTGGCTCGGATGCCCAGAAGGAGGAGTGGCTGCCGATGCTGGCCTCAGGCCAGGCGCTCGCCGGCTTCGGCCTCACAGAGCCGGAGGCCGGCTCGGACGCCGGCGGCACCAAAACACATGCCCGGCGCGAGACTGTCGGTGACAGGACGGAGTGGGTCATCAACGGCAACAAGGAGTTCATCACCAACTCCGGCACCGACATCACCCGCCTGGTCACGGTCACTGCGGTCACGGGCCAGGAAGAGCGCCCGGACGGCAGCCTGAAGAAGGAGATATCAACGATCCTGGTGCCTACCGGCACGCCGGGCTTCAAGGCCGAGAAGGCCTACAACAAGGTGGGCTGGAACGCCTCGGATACCCACCCGCTGACGCTGAAGGATGTCCGTGTGCCGGAGGAGAACCTGCTCGGCGAGGAGGGACGGGGTTACGCCAACTTCCTCTCGATCCTGGATGAAGGCCGGATT
Source organism: Arthrobacter sp. HMWF013 (assembly GCF_003061105.1). Taxonomy (GTDB): domain Bacteria; phylum Actinomycetota; class Actinomycetes; order Actinomycetales; family Micrococcaceae; genus Arthrobacter. The sequence goes on along the minus strand of NZ_QAIQ01000077.1, from coordinate 157 downwards.
GCCATCGCAGCCCTGGCCACCGGCGCAGCCCAGGGCTGCGTGGACCTGTCGGTGAAATACGCCAAGGAACGCAGCGCCTTCGGCCAGAACATCGGCAAGCACCAGGCCATCGCTTTCAAGATTGCCCGTATGCAGGCACGCGCGCACACCTCCCGCC
>NZ_QAIQ01000627.1 GCF_003061105.1 Arthrobacter sp. HMWF013 | reverse complement strand
GCGCTCATAGCGGCCTAAGACCCCGAGTCAACAAAAGCCGGGGCAGTCCCTATTGCTTTCTTGAGGGCACGGGCAACGGGTGGGTTTTTCACGAGCTTGTATTTGCTGCGTGGCTCTTTAGGGTCGCTGGGTACCGCCTTGTATCCCAGCGGTGCCCTACCCCCGTTCCACTCGCCATCTATGGCTTGTTGCTTTTTCTTACTGACGATGCGGGCTTGCTTGAGATCATTCTCGTGCTGGGCCATGAGGGCATTCAGTCCAGCGTGGAAGATACCGGTGGGCGTCGTCAGGTCAGCGTCAGGTGAGGTCGCGAAGTGAAGCTTGATGCCCTTGTGCTTCATCTCGGCGGCAAAGGCTGCCTGCTCTTCCGCCAGCCTGTATAGCCGGTCAGGTGCCCACGCCACTATGGCGTCGATGGTTCCTGCGAGAGCTAACCGCCGGACCTCATCCCAGTCGGGTCTGATGCTGCCGATCTTCCCGACTGACACGTTGTTGTCAACATAGGCTCCACGGTCGCTGGAGGAGTCCGGGTTGCGGTAGAGCGTAAGCCCCCGGCCTTTGACGAGTTGGAGGCATTCAGTGACCTGAATCTGTACGTTCGCCGCGTCAGCTTTCCTGTCAGAGCTGATTCGGGCGTAGATGGCGACTGGCATACGCCAACCCTATACGCGAAGGCAGACCGTCTCTCGAGACCCTTCCGGGGTATCTTGCAACTCGCGTGTACCGTGCACATCCCCGGCAGGCCACTGTTCAGGGCAATCAACATGTCCAGGCTCTCCGCTTCCCGGACCTCGCCCACCACCAGGCGGTCCGGGCGCATCCTGAGCGCTTCCTTAACGAGGCGGCGCAGCGGAATCTCGCCCTCTCCCTCAAGGTTGGGTTGGCGGCACTGAAGCCCCACCACGTCCCGGAGCGGAAACTGGAGTTCAAAAATTTCCTCAACCGTGATGACCCGCTCCCGGCTGCCGATGCTGGCTGCGAGACAGTTGAGCATGGTGGTTTTGCCTGCCTGGGTTGCACCGGAGACGAGGATGTTGAGTCCGCTGGAAACGGCGGCGCCCAGAAACCGGGCGGATTGCGGTGTCAGCGTACCCAGTTCGACAAGATGTTCAAGCCGGCTGGCCTTCACGACGAATTTTCGAATGTTCACGGCCCAGTGCCGGCGAGTGACGTCGGGGATGACGACGTGGAGCCTGGAACCATCGGGCAACGCGGCGTCCACGAACGGCGAGGACATGTCCAGACGGCGGCCGGAGCTCTTGAGCATGCGCTCCACAAGATCCCGCACCTGCTGGTCGGAGAGGCTGAGGGACGTCAGCTCTGATTCGCCGTTCCGCGCGACGTATATTTCGTTGGGTGCGTTGATCCAGACTTCCTCGATTGACGGATCATCCAACAGGGGCTGCAGCACCCCGAAGCCTGCCACCGCATCGAAAACGAACCTGCGGGCGGCGTCCAGCGGGCCAATGGGAGGAAGCGGACCCATGAGCGCGCGCTCGTCGTAATCGCTGACAGCTGCCTCGACCAGGCGGCGGACTTCGCCGGCCTGCTGCGAGGGATCCAGGCCGCGACGCCGGATAAGCTCGCGGACTTCGTCCTCCACGATGCGCACAGCGTCCATAAGTTCCCCAATACAACTGCCGCCCCCCGGCGGAGGCAGTCCGACTGGGTACAGCCTAGGGAGCATAGACCATGCCGCCAAGTCATATGCCGCAGGCTGTGGATAACGGTTGGCTCACCTTTCACAATGGCAACACCCGAACCACTGGTTCCACTAACCACTGCAGTGTTAGGGTGAGCGCGTTAAGACTCAATCGCACTGTCCGGCGGCTCCCTGGGGGGATACACCGGAACAGCTACCCAGATGAGCGTTCAGGGGAGCGCCTCATTGCCTCCGGAGCCAATAAATGAAGCGGAACCCGTCTCAGTCCCGTCATCCTTTCCTGCAGTCCGCATGGACCGCCCTTCTGGCGGTCTTACTGGTGACCGGGCCGAGCCTCTCCGGCGTCGCCTTCGCTGTTGAACCGGCCCCGACTCCAACGTCTGACACAACGACGTCGGCCCCGGATCCCACCTCTTCCCCAGTGCCTGCTCCTGATTCCTCCTCCTCCTCGCCGAGCCCCGATCCCGCGACGCCGGCACCGACGGAGGCACCCACCCCCGCTCCGGCACCGTCATCCACCAATGAGTCGATGGCTGACGCCGTAGGCACCGGCGGGGCGGAAA
>NZ_QAIQ01000626.1 GCF_003061105.1 Arthrobacter sp. HMWF013 | reverse complement strand
ACCATGATCTCCACGTTCTGGCACGTTGCCATCCCCGCCGCCCGCCCCGCAATGGCCATCCTGGGGCTGTTCACGTTCATGACGGCATGGACGGACTTCCTGTGGCCGCTGCTGGTGCTCGACGCCGGCAACCCCACCCTGCAGACGGCGCTCAGCCAGCTGCAGTCCGCCCGATACGTGGACTACTCGGTGGTCCTCGCCGGCGCGGTGCTGGCCACCCTGCCGTTGCTGGTGCTGTTCGCGCTGGCCGGAAAACAACTCATTTCAGGAATCATGCAAGGAGCAGTGAAGGGCTAATGCCACATTCGACATACTCGCGGCAATGGCCGGAAGGCTTCCTTTGGGGATCTGCGACGGCGGCGGCCCAGATTGAGGGGGCCAGTCACCAGGGCGGCAAGGAGGACTCCGTGTGGGACCACTTTGCCAGGATTCCGGGTGCCATCGCCAAGGGCGAGAACCTGGAGCAGGCAGTGGACCACTACCACCGGATGCCCCAGGACGTTGCGCTGATGAAGGAACTGGGGCTGGACTCCTACCGCTTCTCCACCAGCTGGGCACGTGTCCGGCCGGGGGACCGTGCGGCCAACCCGGAGGGCCTGGACTTCTACTCTCGCCTCGTGGATGAACTCCTGGAGGCAGGGATCATGCCCTGGCTGACCCTCTATCACTGGGACCTGCCGCAGGCACTGGAGGAGAAGGGCGGCTGGGCGGACAGGGACACCGCCTACCGGTTCGTAGAGTACGCACATGACGTATACACGGTGCTGGGGGACAGGGTCCGGCACTGGACCACCTTCAACGAACCGTTCTGCTCCTCGTTGCTGGGCTACGGCTCGGGCGTCCACGCGCCGGGCCGCCAGGAGCCCCGGGCGGCCATCGCTGCGGTCCACCACCAGCACCTGGCCCACGGCCTGGCTGTGAACGCCCTGCGCGAACGTGGCGCCCAGCACCTGGGAATCACCCTCAACCTGAGCAACTCCATCCCGCGCGACCCCCAGGACCCTATCGACCTGGATGCCGCGCGGCGCTTCGACTCCCTGCAGAACCGGATCTTCCTCGATCCCATCCTGCGCGGCAGCTACCCGGAGGACACGCTGCGCGACCTCGCGCCGTTCGGCCTGGCGGAACTTATCCTCCCCGGCGACCTGGAGGCAATCAGTGCGCCCCTGGATTTCCTGGGCGTGAACCACTACCACGATGACCTCATCAGCGGCCACGCGGATGACGCCGGGAGCGACGGACACTCCGGGGG
>NZ_QAIQ01000076.1:7841-14392 GCF_003061105.1 Arthrobacter sp. HMWF013 | reverse complement strand
CTTGACGGAACCGCCGTACAGGAGGCGGATCTTCGCAGCAACGTCGTCGCCGAAAATAGTGGCGAGCTCGGCGCGGATGGCCTCACACATTTCCTGTGCGTCCTCAGGCCCGGCGACTTCGCCGGTGCCGATGGCCCAGACGGGCTCGTAGGCCACCACCAGGGTAGCCGCCTGCTCCGGGGTCAGACCGGCGACGTCCGCCCGCAGCTGTTCCAGGGTGTGCTGGACATGGGTCCCCGCCTGCCGGATCTCCAGGCCCTCGCCCACGCAGAGAATCGGGGTTACTCCGTGTTTGTATGCGGCCTTCACCTTGGCGTTCAGGACGTCGTCGGACTCGTTGTGGATGGTCCGGCGTTCGCTGTGTCCCACCAGCACGTACCGGCAACCGAGCTTGTTCAGGAACTGGCCGGAAATGTCCCCGGTGTAAGCACCTGAATCAAACTGCGAAAGGTCCTGTCCACCGTAGGCGACCTCCAGTTCATCGCCCTGGACCAGGGTCTGGACACCACGCAGATCGGTGAACGGAGGAAAGACCGCAACCTCGACCCGGCTGTAGTCGTGCTTGGCGTCGGACAGGGTCCAGGCAAGTTTCTGCAGAAGCGTGATGCCTTGGACATGGTCCATGTTCATCTTCCAGTTGCCTGCAATGAGAGGCGTGCGGTCAAAAGCGCCGTTCGTTGACGTAGTCACGTGTTCTCCATATGTTTCGTAATAAGTGTGCGGCCGGAAGGGTGCCCGCGGGCACCCTTCCGGCCGGAGGACTTGGCAGTCCAGGTCATTCGAAGGACGATTGCCGGCAGTCCGGTTCCTTAGCGGTCCAGAACGCTCAGACCGGGAAGTTCCTTGCCTTCGAGATATTCCAGGCTGGCGCCGCCGCCAGTGGAAATGTGGCCGAACTGGTCATCGGCGAAGCCAAGGGTCCGCACTGCAGCAGCTGAATCGCCGCCGCCGACAACTGTCAGGGCATCCGCCTCAGTCAATGCCTGGGCGATGGCACGGGTGCCGCCGGAAAAAGCCTCAAACTCGAAGACGCCCATCGGTCCGTTCCAGAACACGGTTTTTGCGCTCTTGATCCGCTCCGCAAAAGCAGCGGCCGAGTCCGGTCCGATGTCGAGTCCGATTCCCTGCGCACCAAAGCTGCTGCCCTCAATGCCTTCCGCGGGGACGGTCTCGTGGTCCGCGTCAGCGGCGAACTTGCCTGCCACCACAACGTCGGTGGGCACGATGAACTCCGTGCCGGCGTCGGCTGCCCGCTTCAGGTAGTCCTGGACAACGGGGATCTGGTCCTCCTCCAGGAGGCTGCCGGCCACTTTGTGGCCTTCCGCGGCGAGGAACGTGAAGAGCATTCCGCCGCCCACCAGGATGGCGTCAGCCTTCCCGATCAGGTTGTCAATGACTGCGAGCTTGTCCGAGACCTTGGAGCCGCCCAGCACCACCACGTAGGGCCGCTGGGTGTCGGCGGTGAGCTTGCGCAGCACTTCGACCTCGGTGTGGACCAGATCGCCCTGGTACGACGGCAGCCGGGTGGCGACGTCGTAGACGCTTGCGTGCTTCCGGTGCACAGCACCGAAGGCGTCATCCACGTAGGCGCCGTTCTCTCCGGTCAAAGCCACAAGCTCGTCCGCGAAGGCGCCGCGTTCGGCGTCGTTTTTGGAGGTTTCGCGGGCGTCAAACCGCACGTTCTCCAGGACAAGTACTTCGCCGTCCTGCAGGGCCGCGGAGTGGTCCTTGGCGGACGGGCCCACGGTGTCCCCGGCGAGGGAAACCTTGAACCCTGCAAGTTCTGCGAGCCGCGTCACTGCGGGCTTGAGCGAATACTTCTCTTCCGGGGCGCCCTTGGGGCGTCCGAGGTGGGCTGTTACCAGCACGCGGGCACCGGCGTCCGTGAGCTTTCCCAGTACTGGCAGTGAGGCCTTGATGCGGCCGTCGTCAGTCACTGTAGAGCCGTCGAGCGGCACATTCAGGTCACTTCGAACCAGAATGTACCGCCCGCGGACACCTTCAGCGATCAGTTCGTTGAGGGTGTGAAATGTCATGTGACTAACCCTAGCCCAGCTTGGCTGCGACGAGCTCCGTGAGGTCAACGAGGCGGTTGGAGTAGCCCCATTCGTTGTCATACCAGGAAACAACCTTGACCTGGTTGCCGATGACCTTGGTCAGGCCGGAGTCGAAGATCGAGGACGCGGGGTCGCCCACGATGTCGGAGGAGACGATCGGCTCATCCGTGTAGGTCAGGAAGCCCTGCAGAGAGTCGGACTCTGCGGCCTTCTTCAGTGCTGCGTTGACTTCCTCAACCGTGGTCTCGCGGGAGACGGTGACCGTCAGGTCGGTGGCGGAGCCTGTGGGGACCGGGACGCGGATGGCGTAGCCGTCCAGCTTGCCCTTGAGCTCCGGCAGGACCAGGCCGATAGCCTTGGCCGCACCCGTGGAGGTGGGGACCATGTTGATGGCGGCGGCGCGGGCACGACGGAGGTCGCTGTGAGGGCCGTCCTGGAGGTTCTGATCGGCGGTGTACGCGTGGATGGTGGTCATCAGGCCACGCTCGATGCCGAACTCGTCGTTGATGACCTTGGCCAGCGGGCCGAGGCAGTTGGTGGTGCACGAAGCGTTGGAGATGATGTGGTGCGTCGCGTTGTCGTAGAGCTCGTGGTTCACACCCATCACGATGGTGATGTCCTCATCCGATGCCGGCGCGGAGATCAGGACCTTCTTGGCGCCTGCCTCAATGTGCTTCTTCGCAGCCGCAGCCTTGGTGAAGAAGCCGGTGGATTCGATGACGATGTCAACGCCCAGCTCCCCCCACGGCAGGTTGGCGGGGTCGCGCTCGGCCAGGACCTTGACGACGTTGCCGTTGACGACGATGTTGCCGTCCTTGACCTCAATGGTTTCCTTCAGGCGGCCGCCGACGGAGTCGTACTTGAAGAGGTGGGCCAGTGCCTCTGGGCTGGTGAGATCGTTGACGGCAACGATCTCGAGGTCAGCGCCCTGGGCGAGTGCTGCGCGGAAGTAGTTGCGGCCGATACGGCCAAAGCCGTTGATACCAATACGGGTCGTCACTTTTTCAGTCTCCTTGGTGCTTGTTAAGCACAACTAGTTGAGCGGGCGTTCAAGCCAACTAACAGATCCCGCACGCCGTTGGGCAGAGATGATTTACAGATCGGAGGGCGACCAGCCACATTGCTGAAGGCTGACCGCCTTCCGTGACCTATCTTACGTTTAACTGGGTCTGCCCCCGCAAGTGCGGGGGCAGACGGTCCACATTCCGGCCCAAATGCTTCCGGATTGTGAACTTTGTTACAGCAGTATGTACTGCAGGTCACCTACGGGAGGGTGATAAGACCCGTGGCGTTGGTGCGCGCAGCGTCGAAGCGCTTTGCGACGTCGGCCCAGTTGACGATGTTCCAGAAGGCCTTCACGTAGTCAGCTTTGACGTTGACGTAGTCCAGGTAGAAGGCGTGCTCCCACATGTCCAGCATCAGCAGCGGGGTGGTGCCGAGTGCGACGTTGCCCTGCTGGTCGTAGAGCTGTTCGATGACCAGGTTGCCACCGATCGGCTCGTAGGCGAGGAAGCCCCAGCCGGACCCCTGCAGGCCGAGTGCGGCCGCGGAGAACTGGGCACGGAAGGCGTCGAAGGACCCGAAGGCGTCGTCGATGGCCGCGGCCAGCTCGCCCTCGGGCTTGTCGCCGCCGTCCGGGGACAGGTTCTTCCAGAACACTGAGTGGTTGACATGGCCGCCGGTGTGGAACGCGAGGTCCTTGGACAGGCGGTTGATGTTGGCGAAATCGCCCTTGTCTCGGGCGTCGGCAAGCTGGGCCAGTGCATTGTTGGCGCCAGCGACGTAGGCCGCATGGTGCTTGCTGTGGTGCAGCTCCATGATGCGCGCCGAAATGTGCGGCTCAAGCGCTGCGTAGTCGTAGTCGAGCTCTGGCAGTACGTACTCGGTCACAAAATCCTCCAATGTCGTGGACGGTCTGTCCGGGTTGTAACTCTCGGATTATGCATCCGGATGACGGGCATCCGGAAGATCAGGGGTGAACGCTCTGATTCTAGGGCGCGGTTACTCGTCCAGCATTTCAGGCGTCACATTGGCATCCGTACCGGGGATGCCCAGGTCAATGGCACGTTTGTCCGCCATGGCCAGCAGCCGCCGGATGCGGCCGGCGATGGCGTCCTTGGTCATGACCGGATCGGCGAGGCGGCCCAGTTCGTCCAGGCTGGCCTGTTTGTGGGCGACCCGGAGCTCACCGGCGTACTTGAGGTGGTCCGGGACGTCGTCGCCCAGGATCTCAAGGGCCCGGTCAACGCGGGCGCCGGCGGCCACGGCCGCCTGGGCGGAGCGCCGCAGGTTGGCGTCGTCAAAATTGGCCAGGCGGTTGGCTGTTGCCCTGACCTCCTTGCGCATCCGGCGTTCCTCCCAGACCATCAGCGCATCGTGGGCGCCCATCCGGGTGAGCAGGGCGGCAATGGTGTCGCCATCGCGGATGACCACACGGTCCACTCCCCTGACTTCGCGGGCCTTCGCCTGGATGCCGAGCCGGCGGGCCGCACCAACGAGGGCCAGCGCGGACTCGGGGCCGGGGCAGGTGACCTCCATGGAGGAAGAACGGCCGGGCTCGGTCAGCGAGCCGTGGGCGAGGAAGGCTCCCCGCCAGACAGCCTCGGCGTCAGCGGCCGAACCGTTCACAACAGCCGAGGGAAGCCCGCGGACCGGCCGTCCGCGGCCGTCCAGGAGCCCGGTCTGGCGTGCCAGGGACTCGCCGTCGCGTACCACGCGGACCACGTAGCGGCTGCCGCGGCGCAGTCCCCCGCCGGAGACGACGATGATTTCGCTCTGGTGGCCGTAGACCTCCGCGATGGCCGCCCTCAGGCGGCGCGCCGTTGACGCGAGGTCAACCTCTGCCTCGATCACGATCCGGCCCGAGATGATGTGCAGGCCGCCGGCGAACCGGAGCATCGCGGAAACCTCAGCCTTGCGGACTGATGATTTCTTAATGTCCAGACGGGACAGTTCTTCCTTGACTGATGATGTCAGTGCCATGGCACCTTCCTAACTGTTCCCAAAAATGTCGTGGTACGCCGCTGCGAGTCGCAGGGGATCATGGACTGGCCGGCGGTCCGACGCCCCCACTTTACCCAAGACAACCTCGGCTCCGATCATCCCCGCGGCTTTCTCAAACTCCTGCCGGTCCGGCACCGACGCCGGGTCTGCCAGGACGACGTCGACGCTGAACTCCGGTGCGTACCGGCGAAGGGCATGGAGGTGATCGGCGGCGGACATGCCGGTGGTCTCCTTCGTGTCCGTCGCCAGGTTCATGGTGAGGCATCGTTTCGCGGCCGTGTTGCACAGGGCGGTCCGCATTTCCGGGAGCAACAGGTGCGGCAGCACCGAGGTGTACCAGGAGCCGGGTCCCAGGATGACCCAGTCAGCCAGTTCGATGGCCGTCAGCGCCTCGACGCAGGCGGGGGCCTCTTCAGGCAGGAGCCGGACCTGCTCAAGGTGCCCGGCCACAGCGCAGCGCGCCTGTCCCCTGACCGTGTGCAGTGCCGTGGCGCCGTCCGGAGCCGTGATCCGCACATCACCTTCAATGGTGAGCGGGACGGTGGACATGGGAAGGACCTGCCCCCGGGCGCCCAACAGCGCGCCGGCCCAGGTGAGACCCGCTACCGTATCCCCCAGCAGTTCCCACAGGGTAACGATGAGCAGGTTGCCCATGGCGTGTTCATCCAGGGATCCGCCACGGTCCTTGGCCGGTTTGAACCGGTGCTGCATAACGTCACGCCAGGTGCGGCCCCAATCGGTGTCATCGCACAGCGCGGACAACGCCATGCGCAGGTCCCCGGGCGGCAGGACACCGTACTCCTCGCGCAGACGCCCGGATGACCCGCCGTCGTCCGCCACCGTAACGATGGCGGTGAGCTCGGACGTGAGCAGGCGCAGTGCCGACAGCGAAGCTGACAGGCCGTGCCCGCCGCCCAACGCCACGACGTTCGGTCCCTTCTCCTGGCCAGCTGCCGTTCCGCCTGAAACCGGTACTAACGGCAGCGGCCCCGTAAGCATCGCCATTATTCGCGGCCCAGGTCCCGGTGGGTGGTGGTGACGGTGACGCGGGGATACTGTGCCAGCTTTTTGGAAAGCTCGACGGCGACCGCCACGGAGCGGTGCTTGCCACCGGTGCATCCCACGGCGATGGTGGCGTAATGCTTGTTTTCGCGCCGGTAGCCTTCCAGGACCGGCTCAAGCGCAAGAACGTAGCGGTCCACGAAATTCTTCACCCCTTCAGCCTCAAGGACGTAATCGCTGACGTCCTTGTCGAGACCGGTGTGGGGGCGCAACTGCGGAACCCAGTGCGGGTTGGGGATGAACCGGACATCGGCAACGTAGTTGGAGTCCACAGGCAACCCGTATTTGAAGCCGAAGCTCATGACGTTGAGCCGGAGGGCCACCGGACCGGAATCGGTGAAGAGTTCGGTGATGGCGGTCGCCAGGCCGTGGACGTTGTACGTGGACGTATCGATCACGACGTCGGAGCTGTCGCGCAGTTCCTTCAGC
>NZ_QAIQ01000076.1:0-7831 GCF_003061105.1 Arthrobacter sp. HMWF013 | reverse complement strand
CCCTGCTCGAAGCGGCGGACAAGGACGTCGTCGTTGGCGTCAAGGAACAGTACCCGGAAGGTGACGCCGCTGGCCTCCAGCGCCCCGAGGGCGGCACGGATATCGGCAAACAGCCCTTTGCTGCGCACGTCCATCACGACGGCAAGCCGCGGGATGGACTGCGGGGCATGGGACACGAGCTCAGCGAGGGTCCCGAGCATCTGCGGCGGGAGGTTTTCCACGACGTACCAGCCGTGGTCCTCCAGAGCGTCCGCGGCGGTGCTCCGTCCGGCCCCCGACATTCCGGTGACCACCAGCAGTTCCGCTTCGACGGGCTTAATGGGGGTCATCCCATCCTGCCCCGTCCCGGATTCCGCCGTAGAGTCTGCCATTCGTTCCGCCCCGTTTCATCTGTGGTGAAGCAGGAAACCGCGTCGGCTGAAACCTGCGCTCTTTACCCTACCTAGGTTTCAATGATTTCGCCGGTCGTCATATTTACCGCAGGGACGGTGTCGCCGGCCAATTCCACCGAACTGAAATGGGCCACGATGGCGGCAGCAAGCGAGGGTCCGATGCCCTTGGCGGCTGTGAGCTCCTCCAGGGTGGCCGTCCTGACACCCTTAACCGAGCCAAAATGGGACAGAAGCGCCTTCCGTTTGGACTCCCCCAGCCCCGGCACGCCGTCCAATGCGGAGACTGTCATGGCTTTCCCGCGCTTTTGCCGGTGGAAGGAGATGGCAAACCGGTGTGCTTCGTCGCGGATCCGCTGCAACAGGTAAAGCCCCTGGGACGTCCGGGGCAGGATCACCGGGAAGTCACTGTCCGGGAGCCACACTTCCTCCAGCCGCTTGGCCAGGCCCACCACGTACACATCCTCGATTCCCAGATCGGACAGAGCGCGGGCGGCGGCGTTTACCTGGGGTTTGCCGCCGTCCACCACCACCAGGTTGGGCGGATAAGCGAACTTCGCGCGCGGGGTGGGGGTAGTGGAGTCCAGGACCGCGGCATCGGCCGCTGCCGTGAGGGCGGCCTGGTGCCCGGGCAACCCGGAAGCTTCCACCTGGGCGGTCTTGTCCTGCAGGTAATTCCGAAAGCGCCGCGTCAGGACATCGTGCATGGCGGCTGTGTCGTCTGCGGCGGCAGCGCCGGTCACCGAGAACTTGCGGTAATCCGATTTCTTCGGCAGGCCGTCTTCCACCACCACCATGGATGCCACCACGTTGGTGCCCTGGACGTGGGAGACGTCATAGCACTCGATCCGGAGCAGGGCGACAGGAAGATCCAATGCTTCCTGGAGTTCCTGCAGCGCCTGTGACCGGACCGTCAGGTCACCCGCCCGGCGGGTTTTGTGCAGTTTCAGCGCGTGCTCAGCGTTCTCCCGGACGGTGGACAGCAGGGCGGCTTTGTCGCCGCGCTGCGGAACCCGGATGTCCACTTTGGCACCCCGGATGCCGCCGAGCCACAGCGTTAGTTCCTCTGCGTTGCTCGGCTCCACGGGCACCAGGACTTCACGGGGCAGCCTGCCATGGCTTTCACCGTCCTCGCCGTAGACCTGCTGCAGCAGGTGTTCCACGAGGTCCGGGGTGGTGGCGTCCTCCACCTTTTCAACCACCCAGCCGCGCTGGCCGCGGATCCGTCCGCCGCGGACGTGGAACACCTGGACCGCGGCCTCAAGCTCGTCCTCGTGCAGGGCGAAGACGTCAGCGTCGGTATCCTCGGCAAGCACCACGGCGTTGCGTTCGAAGACCTTCCGGAGCGCGGAGATGTCGTCCCGGAGCCGTGCCGCGCGCTCGTAGTCCAGCTCTGCCACCGCTTCGGCCATCTGCTTTTCAAGCTTTGAGATAAAGCGCTTGGAATCGCCACCCATGAACGCACAGAAGTCCTCGGCGAGGACCCTGTGTTCCTCGGGCGTGACCCGGCCCACGCAGGGTGCGGCGCATTTGTCGATGTAGCCCAGAAGGCACGGCCGGCCGCTCGCCTGCGCCCGTTTGAGGACTCCGGCGCTGCAGCTGCGGACGGGGAAGACGCGCAGGAGCGTGTCCATGGTTTCCCGGATGGCTCCGGCGGTGTAGGGGCCGAAGTAGCGGGTGCCTTTGCGCCGGTCCCCCCGCATGACCTGCACCCGGGGAAGTTTCTCGCTCATTGTCAGGGCCAGGTACGGATAGGTCTTGTCATCCCGGAAGACCACGTTAAAACGTGGTTTGAATTCCTTGATCCAGGTGTATTCGAGCTGGAGGGACTCCAGTTCGCTGCCCACCACCGTCCACTCCACACTGCTCGCCGCGTGGACCATGGCGTACGTTTTGGGGAGCAGGCCCAGCGGATTGGCGAAGTAGGAGTTCAGGCGGGACCGGAGGCTTTTGGCCTTGCCGACATAAATGACCCGGCCATGTGGATCGCGGAACCGGTAAACCCCGGGGTTGGTGGGAATTTCACCCGTTTGGGGCCTGTAAGTTGCTGGATCTGCCACGACTCCAGTCTACTGAGGCAAGCGCGGGCTCCTTGCCACGTGGGCTAATCCGTGATCTTGCTCTGGTTATAGGTGGTGGCGCGTTCCTGGCCGCTGAGTTCTGCAATGGCGTCCATGATGGAGTCCGTCACCTGCCGCCGCGCAGGCAGCGAATGGTCCGGGCCGGTCTTCTCGAAGTACAGCGGCTCCCCCACTTTCATGGTGAAGTGATGGGGCCTGAACCCCTTCTCGCCCGCCGGCTGCAGATTCTCCGTACCGATGAGGCCCACCGGGATCACCGGCGCGCCTGTGGTCAAAGCGAGCCAGCCCACCCCGGTCCGGCCGCGGTACAGGATGCCGTCGCGTGAGCGGGTACCTTCGGGGTAGATACCGATGCCCTTGCCTGACTCCAGGATATCCAGGAGAGTTTTGAGGGCCTGGACACTGGCTGCCTGCTCGCCGCGCTCCACCGGGATGGAACCCACGGACTCAAAGAAGGACTTCATGACCTTGCCTTTGACGCCCCCGGTGGTGAAGTACTCGGCTTTGGCGAAGAAAGCTACCGGCCGCGGCATCAGGGCCTGCACGATGACACTGTCAAAGAAAGAGAGGTGGTTCGGCGCCACGATGAACGGGCCGTCCTTGGGGACATTTTCCAGGCCGATGACGGTGGGACGGCAGGAACCGGCAATCAGTCCCCGGGTGCTCCAGCGGACAGCTTCAAACAGCGCCATCGTTGCGCACCTCACTCATGGCGGACGTGTGGATGGCCTCAAGCCGCTCGATGGCGGCCACCAGGCCGGACGTGGTGTCAACCACGGTGACCGCCCCGGCGTCGACGAGCTCGCCGTCGGGCGCGAATCCCCAGGCCACACCGATGCAGTCCAGTCCGTTGGCGATGGCTCCCGCCACATCCTGGGCGCGATCACCCACCATGACGGCATGCCGGGTGGAAAGGTCTGCCAGGGCTTCGGCGATGATGCTTGCCTTCCCCACGGGACCTTCGGTGGAGGACTCGTTGTCTGCCGAACCCCGGATGGACTGGAACAGGGCGTCGATACCGTGGTGCCGCAGCACGATCTGGGCAAGTCCCTCGGGCTTCTGCGTGGCCACAGCGACAGGCCGTCCGGCCGCCACGAAACCCTCAAGCACATCCTTGATCCCCGGGTACAGCCGGCTTTGGCCGATTCCGGTGGCGAGGTAATACTGGCGGTAACGCCGGATGACGGCGTCGAGCTTAGCCGCAGGGACCATCGCCACGCTCAGGAGTGAGTCGCTCAGCTTGGGGCCGATCATCGCGTCGAGCAGGTCCTGCGGGGGAACCGGGAGCCCCTCGGCGGCGAGGGCGGCCGCGATACCGTCGGTTATTCCGCCTGCCGGGTCGACAAGAGTGCCGTCCAGGTCAAAGATCACGGGCACTGTTGTTTGAGTCACCGGCTTAGTTTCTCACGACACCGCGCATGCCTGAAACACGCATGCCCGCCACGGCATATTTCGGGCAGGTCACCCGCCTGCCGTGACGGAAACCAGCGTGACGGCGGATGGGCTAACCCAGAATCTCTGCGAGGAAGGCCGCTGTGTGGCTCTGCGTTGACTTCGCCACCTGCTCCGGGGTTCCTGTTGCCACGATCTGGCCGCCGCCGGAGCCGCCGTCAGGACCGAGATCCACGATCCAGTCAGCGCTCTTGATGACGTCCAGGTTGTGCTCGATGGTGATCACCGTATTGCCTTTGTCCACCAGACCCTGAAGCACCATGAGCAGCTTGCGGATGTCCTCGAAATGCAGGCCCGTGGTGGGCTCGTCCAGTACGTAGACGCTGCGGCCGTTCGAACGTTTCTGCAGCTCCGCTGCGAGCTTGACGCGCTGCGCCTCTCCGCCGGACAACGTGGTGGCGGGCTGCCCGAGGCGGACGTAGCCGAGGCCCACGTCCACCAGGGTGTTGAGGTGCCGGGCGATCGGCGAGAAAGCCGCGAAAAATTCCGCACCCTCCTCGATCGGCATGTTCAGGACGTCGGCGATGGTCTTGCCCTTGTAGTGCACCTCGAGGGTCTCGCGGTTGTACCGGGCGCCGTGGCAGACCTCGCAGGGAACGTAGACATCGGGCAGGAAGTTCATTTCGATCTTCAGCGTGCCGTCGCCTGAGCAGGACTCGCAGCGCCCGCCCTTGACGTTGAAGGAGAACCGGCCCGGCAGGTAGCCGCGGACTTTCGCCTCGGTGGTCTCGGCGAAGAGTTTCCGGATGTTGTCGAAGACCCCTGTGTAGGTGGCGGGGTTGGAGCGGGGGGTGCGCCCGATGGGGCTCTGGTCCACATGGACCACTTTGTCGAGCTGGTCCAGGCCAAGGATGCTCTTGTGCCGGCCGGCAACCTGCTTGGCGCCGTTGAGCTTGTTGGCCAGCACCTTGTAGAGGATTTCGTTGACCAGCGTGGACTTGCCGGAGCCGCTGACGCCGGTCACTGCGGTGAACAGACCCAGCGGGAAGGCCGCGTCAACGTTCACGAGGTTGTTTTCGCGGGCGCCCACAACCTTCAGCTCGCGCTTCTTGTCGTATTTGCGCCGCTTCTTGGGGACTTCGATCTTCTTGCGGCCGGACAGGTAATCGCCGGTCAGGGATTCCGTGTTCGCCAGGAGCTCCTTGTAGGACCCTGAGTGCACCACCTGTCCGCCGTGCTCGCCTGCGCCGGGTCCGATGTCGACGATCCAGTCGGCCACCTGGATGGTGTCCTCATCGTGCTCGACGACGATGAGGGTGTTCCCCATGTCCCGGAGCCGGGTCAGGGTGTCGATGAGCCGGCGGTTGTCGCGCTGGTGGAGGCCGATGGACGGTTCGTCGAGGACGTAGAGGACGCCCACCAGACCGGAACCGATCTGCGTGGCCAGCCGGATGCGCTGGGCCTCGCCGCCGGACAAAGTGGCCGAGGGGCGTTCGAGGTTCAGGTATTCGAGGCCGACATCGAGCAGGAAGGTCAGCCGGGCCTGGATTTCCTTAAGGACCTGATGGGCGATCTGGGCCTCGCGGCCGGTCAGCACCAGGTTGTTCAGGAAATCAGCGCAGACGCGCATGGGCATCGCCGCGACGTCGGCAATCGACTTGCCGTTGATCAGGACCGACAGCGAGGCAGGGTTCAGACGTGCGCCGTTGCAGGCAGGGCAGGGAATCTGCCGCATGTACTCTTCGTACCGGTCCCGGGCCCATTCGGAGTCCGTTTCACCGTGCTTGCGGTGGACGTACTGGATGGCACCTTCGAAACCGGTGCTGTACTTCCGCTCCCGGCCGAACCGGTTCTTGTACTGGACCACAACTTTGTGGTCCTTCCCGTGCAGGACCGTCTGGCGGACATCGTTGCCCAGTTTCTCCCAGGGAGTGGTCATGGAAAAGCCGAGTTCCTTAGCAAGACCTTCAAGGAGGCGGTTCCAGTACTCGGTGGTTGCTGTGCCCAGCGACCATGGCGCGATGGCACCCTCGGACAGTGACAGCTCAGGATTGGGGATGATCAGTTCCTCATCAACCTCAAGACGTGTTCCGATGCCGCTGCAGGCGGAACAGGCGCCGAAGGGGTTGTTGAAGGAGAAGGAGCGGGGCTCGATCTCATCGATCGCCAGCGGATGCTCATTGGGGCAGGCGAGGTTCTCGGAAAATGCCCGGAGGCGCTCCGGCGCATCGGCGTCGAGGTCCACGAACTCGGCCAGCACGCGGCCCTCCGCGAGGCCCAGGGCGGTCTCGACCGAATCGGTCAGCCGCTGGCTGATGCCCTCCTTGACCACCAGGCGGTCAACCACCACTTCGATGGAGTGCTTGAACTGTTTGCCCAGCTTGGGCGGGTCGCTGAGCTGGATCAGCTCGCCGTCCACGCGGGCACGGGAGTATCCCTTGGCGGTGAGCTCTTTGAAGAGGTCAACGAATTCGCCCTTCCTCCCCCTGACCACGGGTGCCAGGACCTGGAACCGGGTGCCGTCCTCAAGTTCCAGCAGCTGGTCGACGATCTGCTGCGGAGTCTGGCGGGCCACAACTTCGCCGCAGACCGGGCAGTGCGGCCGTCCCACGCGCGCCCAGAGCAGGCGCATGTAATCGTAGATCTCCGTGATGGTGCCCACGGTAGAGCGGGGGTTCTTGCTCGTGGACTTCTGGTCGATGGAGACGGCCGGTGAGAGGCCTTCGATGAAGTCAACGTCGGGCTTGTCGACCTGGCCGAGGAACTGGCGGGCATAGGCGGACAGCGACTCCACATACCGGCGCTGGCCTTCGGCGAAGATGGTGTCGAACGCGAGGGAGGACTTCCCTGATCCGGACAGGCCCGTGAAAACGATCATGGCGTCGCGGGGCAGGTCCAGGTCCACGTTGCGGAGGTTATGTTCCCTTGCCCCCTTGACCACGAGGCGGGAAAGGTCAGGACGGGCAGGCGTGGCGGGGGCCTGGGCAACGGTGACGGGGACGGATTCGACTGCTGTTTCTTCAGCTACGGCTTTAGGCACCCACTAATGCTAATCGAAAACTTCTTCGAATATCCATGCGGGCGCCGCGCTGGGCGCCTCAGTCGGCGTCGTAAGCGGCCGCGAGCAGCTTGACTGCTTCGGCAAAGCCCGCACCCTGAGCCTTCGCCACTGACGCATAGGCATTGGCGGCAAAGGACAGCGCGTCCAGCCGCTCGTCGCGTGCGCAAACGACGGTGCCGTTCCTGCCTTTGGTTTCCACCACCCCGGCCGCTTCAAGCTCCTTGTAGGCCCTGGCGACGGTGTGCGGCGCCACCTCAAGGAGGCCCGCCAGCGTCCGGACAGCCGGCAGCCTGGTCCCGGGCGGCAGGTCACCGTTGTCCGCGAGCCGGATGACATGCAGGCGCAACTGCTCGTAGAGGGCTACCGTGCTGGCCTGGTTGGGCTTCCAGCTCCCAGGGAAGGAAGCGCCCGCGGTCATCGCCGGCCCTTCCGGGCCACGGCGAAGATCCGCCGGAACGGAAAGACCGTCCCATGGTCCGTTGACGGATAGGCTCCCCGCAAAAGGGCGGCATATTCCGTCTCGAAAGCCCGGCCATCGCCGGCGCTGAGGGCAGCCAGGACCGGCCGCAGTGCTGTGCCGCGGACCCACTCCAGGACTGGATCGGGGCCGGAAAGGAGCTGGAGGTACGTCGTCTCCCAGGCGTCCGCGGTGCAGCCCGCGTCCAGCATGATGCGCAGATAGTCAGCAGGCTCCCCCACCGATTCGCCGCCGCGGAGTACTCCGTCCAGCTTGGCGGACCAGGTTGCCGAGCCTGCCAGGTCCCGCATCAGCGCATGGGACGGGGCGTTGAAGTTCCCCGGGACCTGCATGGCGAACCAGGCGCCGGGCTTAAGCGCCCCGAGCCAGCGCGCCATCAGCTCCTGATGGCCAGGCAACCACTGCAGGGCAGCGTTGGTGACAATTACAT
>NZ_QAIQ01000625.1 GCF_003061105.1 Arthrobacter sp. HMWF013 | reverse complement strand
CGTTTGACCTCAATGACTCCACTCCGCGAGAGATGGTCAAGATGGCGGCGGACGGCCGCGGGCGTGAAGCCCAGCAGGTCGCCAAGTTCAGCGGCGCTGACGGGACCGTGCTCCAGGACGGCGCCGAGGACCCGGTCCCGGGTACGCTCGTCTGCATCCGCCACCGGGACGGCGGCGATGTGACCGCGCTCAGCGGCGGCGCGTGGCGCCCCGTGCCCGGCAAAAGGCACAGCAGTAGCATTGCTCATGGAATACACAACACAATCATGTCGTAATTTACTCCCCCCTTCCAGTAAGGCGAGGCTGGCCTGATGCCGACGGGTGGAAACGGCCGGCTGTTACTACATCACGTAGAATGCTGGGGTGCGATCCCCCGAGTCCCCGGTTCTGACCATCAGCGGGTTAATTAAGGATGTTGGTCCGCTGGCCAGCCTGGACGGCAAGATGCTCCGGGTGGTGAGCGGCGTCTCCCTTGTAGCCGAACGGGGCCAGGTGACTGCCCTCCTTGGCGCCAACGGAGCAGGAAAGACCACCACGATCGAGTGCGCCCAGGGACTCCAGAAGCGTACCGGCGGAAACATCTCCCTGCTGGGCCAGGATCCCGGCCAGGCAGGTGCCGGACTGCGCGCCCGCGTGGGCGTGATGCTCCAGGACGGTGGCCTCCCGCCGTCGGCCCGTCCCATCCCGCTGCTGCGGCACATCGCCGGGATGTACTCAAGGCCGCGCTCCGTGGACGATCTTGTCCAGCGGCTCGGCATTGATGATTTCAGCAGGACCTCCGTGCGCCGGCTTTCCGGCGGCCAGAAGCAGCGGCTGGCACTCGCCGCGGCATTGATCGGCAACCCGGAGGTGCTTTTCCTGGATGAGCCCAGTGCGGGTCTGGATCCCCACTCCCGCCAGCTTGTCTTTGACCTGATCGGGGAACTGCGGCACGCCGGAATGGGGATCATCCTCACAACCCACCTGATGGACGACGCCCAACGGCTGGCGGACTATGTCTACATCATCGATGCCGGCCGGAATGTCGCGGAGGGCACCGTTCCCCAACTGCTCCAGCGGGACCCGGTGGTGGAAGAGGGCCTGGAGCATGTCCGCACCCTTGTCTTCGAGGCACCCGCGGGGCTTCACCTCGCCGGCGTATTGCCCGCAAACATCACAGTCACCGAAACCCGGGCGGGCAGCTACGTTGCCTCAGGTCCGCTGACACCGGCCGACCTTGCCTCACTGGCCTCGTGGTGGGCAGCCCACAACATCATGCCCGGCTCCCTGAGCCTGCAGGCCCGGAGCCTGGAAGACGTCTTCCTTGACGTCTCGGGAAAGGACATCCGATGACCAACGCGCCTTACCCGGCTTCGGCCGGCACGTCGGCTGCCGGGAAGCCCACGTCCCAGTCGCCGGCTTCCCTCGCGCGGCGCATCCTGCTGCAGGGCCGCTACGAGTCCCTCACCATGCTGCGCAATGGCGAGCAACTGATTCTCGCCGTCGTCCTGCCTCTGCTCGCCCTGGTGGGCCTGACCGTCACCCCCTTCCTGGACGGCCTCGGGGCCAGCCGCATCAACGTGGCCGTGCCGGGCATCCTGGCTTTGTGCGCCATGTCGACAGCGTTCACCGGGCAGGGTATCGCCACCGGCTTTGACCGGCGTTATGGGGTTCTCCGCTTCCTGTCCACCACTCCCCTGGGCCGCACCGGACTCATCGCGGGCAAGGTGCTGGCCGTGCTGGTGGTTCTCTGCCTGCAGGTCATGGTGGTCACCCTGGTGGCGCTTCCCCTGGGCTGGCAGCCGCCAGCATCCGGCTGGCTCCCGGGACTGTTCCTGCTGGTGCTCGGTGCCGCGGCGTTCACTGCCCTGGGGTTGCTCGTTGCAGGCACGGTCCGTCCCGAAGCAACCCTCGCCATCACCAATCTGCTGTGGATTCTGCTGGGAGTCCTCGGCGGGATCGTGATCCCGGCCGACCGGTTGCCCGCTGTGGCCCAGAGCATTGTTGTGTACCTGCCTTCCGGCGCCCTCGGCGAGGCCTTGCGCGAAGCTTTCATGTTCGGCACCGTTGATGTCGGTGCCGCGTTTATCCTGCTGGCCTGGACAGTCCTCGCCGGCGCAGCAGCCATCCGTTGGTTCAAGTGGAATTGAGATATCCGTGAGTACGGCTTCACGCCTCCCCCAGATCGCAGGCAACCTCATGGCGCGGCTGCCCCGCACTGTTGACGCCCGGGTCCGCCGCCTGGCTGTCGCGTCCCTCGTTGGTCAGACGGCGCTGGTCGTGACCGGCGGTGCAGTCCGTCTGACCTCGTCCGGCCTTGGCTGCCCCACCTGGCCGCGCTGCACCGACAGTTCGCTGGTCAACACTCCCGAGATGGGGATCCACGGGTTCATCGAATTCGGCAACCGGCTCCTGACGTTCGCGCTGGCAGCCGTTGCCGTCATGATGCTCGTCTACTTGTGGAACCTCAGGAAAGAACGCAAGGACCTCTTCCTGTTGGCGGCTGGGCTGCTGGCCAGTATCCCTGCCCAGGCCGTCATCGGCGGGATCACCGTCCTGACCAACCTCAACCCCTGGGTTGTAGGCCTGCACTTCCTGGTGTCCATGGCCCTGGTGGTCATCGCCACCCTGCTGGTCAACCGGGCGTTCGGCAGGACAGGCCGCTTTGGAACACTCCGTCTCCCCGCACTGCCGGCCGTCCTGCGTCCGGTATCCGCCGCCGTCGCGCTTTTTTCCGCAGTGGCGGTGATGCTCGGAGTGGTGGTCACAGGCGCAGGCCCCCATGCCGGGGACGCTGATGCGCCCCGCAACAACCTCGACTGGGACCTGTTCTCGCACATCCATGCTGTGCCCGCCTACCTGATTACGGCTGGGACGCTCTTCGCGCTGGTCATTGTCTTCACCCGGAAAATCAGTGGGCCCTTCCGGACGGCTGCCGTGCTGCTCCTCGCCGTTACCCTGCTGCAGGGCGTTATCGGCTTCACGCAGTACTACAACGGCATTCCCGCACTGCTGGTGGGCGCCCACATGCTCGGCGCCGCACTGCTGATGAGTGCCGCAACGAACGCCGCCGACGTCGCGCGTTCCAGCCCGCAGAAGTAGTCACGCCCCGCACAGTACGGGGCAGGTCCCTTGCTTGGCCCCGGCGCCCCGGTTCACGACGAACCGGGGCGCCTCCCGTTGCCCACACCTTCTGGCAGATCCTGCCGCCTTTCTTGCGACCCTCTGGCAGATCCTGCCGCCTTTCTTGCCACGCTCTGGCAGATTCTGCGGCTTTTGCGGCGTCCCTCTGGCACCTCGCAGACCGGCCGCCTTGATCAGCGCGCAATAACACGGTGCAAGAAAGAAAGCCCTCCTGCACTGAAAGTGCAAGAGGGCTTCTGGATTTCCAACAGGAACTGCAAGAGGGTTTATGGATTTCCCACGTTAAGCGAGAGAGCGTCGGCCGAGAACGTGCAGGAAGTGAGAGAGCGTCCTAGCTGATGATGGCTGAGCCGACGAACGGATCCACGGCGAGGGCGATGAACAGCAGTGTCAGGTAGCTGATGGAGCCGTGGAAGACCTTCATGGCGCCCTTGTCCGGGATGTCTTCGCGGTGCGCGCGGCTGTACAGGGCGTGTGATTCGTAAAGGAACCAGGCTCCGGCAAGGACCGCGGTGACCGTGTACACCCAGCCGGCGCCGCCGGCGGGGATCATCAGCAGCGAGCAGACCACCATGGCCCACGCGTAGAGGACCACCTGGACGGAAACCACTTTGGCCCCGGCAATGGCGCCGAGCATGGGCACGTTGGCCTTGCGGTAGTCCTCGCCGTAGCGCATGGACAGGGGCCAGTAGTGCGGCGGGGTCCACAGGAAGATGACCATGAACAGGATGACGGCCGGCCATTCAACGGTATTGGTGACCGCGGCCCAGGCGATCAGCACCGGGAAGCAGCCGGCGGCCCCGCCCCACACAATGTTCTGCGCAGTGCGGCGCTTGAGGATGATCGAGTAGATGACCACATAGAAGAAGATGGCACCGAATCCGAGCCACGCGGACAGCGGGTTGGCACCGAACCAGAGGATGACGATGGCCGCGGCGCCCAGCAGCCACGAGAAGACCAGGGCCTCCCGCGGTGTCACTTCGCCGGTGACGAGGGGCCGCTTCTCGGTGCGGTGCATCAGTTTGTCGATGTCGCGGTCGATGTAGCAGTTGAAGGCACCGGCGCTGCCGGCTGCGAAAGCGCCGCCGACCAGCGTGGCAAGGATCAGCCCGATGGAGGGGAAGCCGCGCTCGGCGTAGATCATGGTGGGCAGCGTGCTGACCAGCAGCAGCTCGATGACCCGCGGCTTGGTGAGGGCGAGATACGCCTTTGCCTTGCGGGCAATCCCGGCTCCCCCTCCGGAGCGGGAAGCGTTCAGCGGCGTATCAGTTGTGCTCACGGTGGCAGTCACCCGTTCTGGTTGGTAATTCTCTGTCTGGCTGTACAGCTGTCTGGTGCAGGCGCTATGCCAGGCACTCCACGGATTGACCATGGCCGGGTTCGCGCAGCGGCCGAATGACTCCGAAAGCCCATGCGGACGTGCGGTTTCCGGCCCAAGCCTCCGAATATCATACCGTGCCGGGTTCACCGCCACGGGCGCCTGATAGGCCCAGATGATCGCGCGAACGCTGATTCGAGCAGATTAACTCAACCTCACGGAATGCTGATTCACATAAGGGGAAATTGCGTCCACTACGTGAGATTTGCGCTGACCGGAGAGTGGAATCGAGCTAAGCTGTCACCAGATCAGCTCGCAGCGGGGAATGCAGTGGAAAACGCATTCCCGACGCCGGCGTCTGAGTGATAGATCAAACGTTTCGATGGTGAACGGCTGGTACACACCGCAGCGGGCACCACAGCGTGCCCCGGACCGGATCCCGTGTACAGCCCACTGTCAGCACAGAGAGGGGCCCGGTTTTCGTGCCACATTTGGAAGAGCAAGAACTGTCATGGACCAGCTTGGACCAGCGCGCGGTGGACACCATCCGCGTTCTGGCTGCAGACGCGGTGGAGAAAGTCGGCAACGGCCACCCCGGAACGGCCATGAGCCTGGCCCCGGCCGCTTACCTTCTCTTCCAGAAGCTCATGCGGCACGATCCGCGGAACCCGGACTGGCTGGGCCGCGACCGCTTCATCCTGTCCCCGGGCCACACGTCACTGACCCTTTACATCCAGCTGTTCCTCTCCGGCTACGGCCTGGAACTGAAGGACCTTGAGGCGCTCCGCACCTGGAATTCCCTGACCCCGGGCCACCCCGAATACAAGCACACCGCCGGTGTGGAGATCACCACCGGCCCGCTCGGCCAGGGCCTGGCCTCGTCGGTCGGCTTCGCGTACTCCCAGCGCCGCATGCGCGGCCTGTTCGACGCCGACGCTGCCGCCGGCGAGAGCCCGTTCGACCACACCATCTGGGTCATTGCCTCCGACGGCGACCTCCAGGAAGGCGTCACCGCCGAGGCCTCCTCCCTGGCCGGCCACCAGGAACTGGGCAACCTCGTAGTGGTCTACGACGAGAACCACATCTCCATCGAGGACGACACCGACATCTCCTTCACCGAGGATGTCCTCAAGCGCTACGAGGCCTACGGCTGGCACACCCAGCGCGTGGACTGGACCAAGACCGGCGAATACAAGGAAGACGTCCAGGAGCTCTACTCGGCCCTGCTCGCCGCCAAGGCCGAGACGTCAAAGCCCTCCATCGTCTCGCTGCGCACCATCATCGGCTACCCCGCCCCCAAGAAGCAGAACACCGGCAAGATCCACGGCTCGGCCCTGGGCGCCGAGGCAGTAGCAGCACTCAAGGAGGTCCTCGGCTTCGATCCGGCCAAGTCCTTCGACGTCGACCAGGAAGTCCTGGCCCACGCCCGCTCCGTTGTGGACCGCGGCGCCGCCGCCCACAAGGAGTGGGAAGAGTCCTTCAACGCCTGGCAGGCAGCCAACCCGGAAGCCGCCTCCCTCCTGGAGCGCGTCGAGTCCAAGGAACTGCCCGAGGGCCTGGACGCCGCCCTTCCGGTCTTCCCGGCCGGCAAGGACGTCTCCACCCGCGCCGCCTCCGGCAAGGTGCTCAACGCCCTCGGCCCGGTCATGCCCGAACTCTGGGGTGGGTCAGCGGACCTCGCTGAGTCCAATAACACCACCATTGAGGGCTCGCCGTCGTTCGTTCCTGCCTCAAAGCAGACCGACGCATGGTCCGGCAACCCGTACGGCCGTGTCCTGCACTTCGGTATCCGCGAGCACGCTGCGGCGTCGATCGTGAACGGCATCGCCCTGCACGGACGCACCCGGGCTTTCTCCGGCACCTTCCTGATCTTCAGTGACTACCAGCGGCCGGCCATCCGCCTCGGTGCCCTGATGGGTGTTCCGTCCCTCTACGTGTGGACACACGACTCCATCGGCCTCGGCGAAGACGGCCCCACGCACCAGCCGGTGGAGCAGCTCGCCTCGCTCCGGGCCATCGTGGGACTGGACGTCGTCCGCCCCGGCGACGCCAACGAGGTTGCTGCAGCATGGAAGACCATGCTGGAGAACCACGGGAACCCGGCCGGCATCGTCCTCACCCGCCAGAACATCCCCACCTACGCCCGTGGTGAGGGAACGGCCGACGGCGACACATTCGGTTCCGTTGCCGGCGTCGCCAAGGGCGGCTACGTCCTGGCCGAAGCCTCCAAGGACGGCGCCACCGTACCGGCCGACGTCATCCTGATCGGCACCGGCTCCGAGGTCCAGCTGGCCGTCCAGGCCCGCGAAGCCCTCCAGGCTGACGGCATCGCGGCCCGCGTTGTCTCGATGCCGTGTGTTGAGTGGTTCAACAAGCAGGACGCCGCCTACCGCGAATCCGTCCTCCCTGCCGCCGTCAAGGCCCGGGTATCGGTCGAAGCCGGCCTGGCCCTCGGCTGGCGCGAATTCGTCGGCGACGCCGGCCGTTCCGTCTCACTCGAGCACTACGGCGCTTCCGCTGACTACAAGCGCCTTTTCCAGGAGTTCGGCATCACCGCGGAGGCTGTCGCCGCCGCTGCCAAGGACTCCCTCGCTGGCCTTCAGGCCTGAAACAGATTCCAGGAGATACAAAAATGACTACGCCTACTCAGCAACTTTCCGACGCCGGAGTGTCCATCTGGCTGGATGACCTTTCCCGCAGCCGCCTCGAGACCGGGACACTGCGCAAGCTCATCGAAGAGAAGAACGTTGTTGGTGTCACCACCAACCCGTCCATCTTCCACGCCGCCATCACGGCAGGCACGGACTACGACGCCACCATCGCAGCGCAGGCAGCTGCCGGTGCCAGCGTCGAAGACACCATCTTCGAAATCACCACTACGGATGTGGCCGACGCCTGCGACCTCTTCGCTCCGGTTGCCGCAGCGACCAAGGGCGTCGACGGCCGCGTGTCCATCGAAGTTGACCCGCGCCTTGCCTGGGACACGGCCGGCACCATCGCCGAGGCCAAGCACCTGTACAAGAAGGTCAACAAGGACAACGTCCACATCAAGATCCCGGCAACACTCGAAGGCCTGGAAGCGATCACCGCCACCCTGGCCGAGGGCATCAGCGTCAATGTGACCCTGATCTTCTCGCTGGAGCGCTACCGGGCCGTCATCAACGCGTTCCAGTCCGGTCTGGAGCAGGCCAAGGAGAACGGCCACGACCTCTCCAAAATCCACTCGGTCGCGTCGTTCTTCGTTTCCCGCGTTGACTCTGAAATCGACAAGCGCCTCGATGCCCTCGGCACCGACGAGGCCAAGGCACTCAAGGGCAAGGCCGGCGTCGCAAACGCCCGCCTGGCCTACCAGGTGTACGAAGAACTCTTCTCCACGGAGCGCTGGGCGTTGCTGGCCGAGGCCGGCGCGCTCCCCCAGCGCCCGCTGTGGGCATCAACCGGCGTCAAGGATCCGGCCTACCCGGACACCCTGTACGTCACGGAGCTCGTAGCACCCGGTGTGGTCAACACCATGCCGGAGAAGACCCTGGACGCCACCTTCGATCACGGTGTGGTCACCGGCGACACCGTCACCGGTACGTACGCCGATGCGAACGCCACGCTCGACGCCCTCGAGAAGCTGGGCATTTCCTACAACGAGGTTGTTGCGCTCCTCGAATCCGAAGGCCTCGACAAGTTCGTGGCCAGCTGGAAGGAACTGCTGGCAGACGTCGAAGGTGCCCTCGCCGCCGCACGGAAGGCTTCCTAACCCCTCATGAGCACACTCAGCTACGACGCCACCGGTGCCGCACAGCAGGCACTCGAGCAGCACCTCCCCGCCCTGGTAGAGGACCGCGTTGCCACCCGGATCTTCGCCAAGGACCACACATTGTGGGGTCCCGACGCCGAAGCCGAGTCCGCAGTGCGCCTCGGCTGGGTTGAGGCGGCCACCGTCTCCCAGCCCCTGGTGGCGGATATCCTCGAACTGCGCGATGCCCTGCGGGCAGAAGGGGTGACCCGGATCGTGCTTTGCGGCATGGGCGGATCGTCCCTCGCTCCCGAGGTCATCGCGGGCACCGCTGGCGTCGAGCTGACTGTTCTGGACAGCACTGACCCCGACCAGGTCCGTGTTGCCCTTGCGGACCGGCTGGGCGACACCGCAATTGTGGTCTCCTCCAAGTCCGGTTCCACCCTGGAGACCGACTCCCAGCGCAGGATTTTCGAGCACGCCTTCAACGAGGCAGGTCTCGATGCCAGGAGCCGGATCATCATTGTCACCGATCCGGGCTCGCCGTTGGACAAAGCATCCCGCGAGGCCGGCTACCGTGCCGTCTTCAACGCGGACCCCAACGTTGGCGGCCGCTACTCAGCGCTGACCGCCTTCGGCCTGGTCCCTTCAGGTCTTGCCGGCGTGGATATCCAGGCTTTCCTGGATGAGGCCGAGGAAGCTGCTGAGGTCCTGAACGAGGACGCGGCCGAGAACATCGGGCTGGCCCTGGGTACGGCTCTGGGTGGTACCAACCCGCTGCGCAACAAGATCGTCATCGCTGAGGACGGCTCGGGCATTGTGGGCTTCGCGGACTGGGCCGAACAGCTCATCGCAGAATCCACCGGCAAGCTCGGTACCGGCGTCCTGCCGGTGGTGGCCGGACCCAACTCCCCGGAGGTCACCTCCGGTGCAGCCGACGTCCTGGTTGTCCGGCTGGTAGCCGCGGATGCCGACGTCGAACTTGGTGAGAACGAAGTGGCGATCGCCGGTGGCCTGGCCACGCAGATGATGGTGTGGGAATTCGCCACCGCCGTCGCGGGGCGCCTGCTGGGCATCAACCCGTTCGACCAGCCGGACGTGGAGGCTGCCAAGGTCGCTGCCCGCGGCCTCCTGGACGCACAGCCCGAACCCACACCCGCCGCCTTCGTTGACGGCGCCATCGAGGTCCGGGGCGGGGACTGGCTCCGCGGTGCCGCCACCGCGGAGGAAGCCGTTGGCGCCCTCCTCGGAACGCTCGACGACGAGAGCTACCTCAGCGTCCAGGCCTACTTCGACCGGCTGGCCTACGCGCAGCTTGAGGGCATCCGCGACAAACTCGCAGCTGTCAGCGGCCGGCCCGTCACCTTCGGCTGGGGTCCGCGGTTCCTGCACTCCACCGGACAGTTCCATAA
>NZ_QAIQ01000624.1 GCF_003061105.1 Arthrobacter sp. HMWF013 | reverse complement strand
CCTGTGGATCAGTGGCAAAAGCGACCGCCTGGTTGCTGGCAAAAGCGACCATGGCCTCGCTGCCGAGGTGGCCGGCACCCGCTGCGTCGTCGGCAACCCCTGCCGGGTCGGTTGCGGCCTGGTTGAAGTTGATCACGACCGGCCCGATGAGGTCGTGCACAATCGGGGCAATGGTGACGCCGGCTTCGCCGTTTCCGTCCTGATCCAATGTCTGAACCAGGCGGGCAAGGTTGGTCACGGTGGGATCATGCAGTTTGTCGATATTCCCGTCTACGCGGCTGGCGAGCTGCGCCAGATTAACTTTCGCCGCCCCCTCGACCGATCCCAGGGTGAGTCCGCCGAGAAGGAACGTGACCGCTTCGCCTTTTCGATACTGAAATTCGCCACGTTCATTCGTGAAGCCTGTCAGAGTCGGTGTCTCGAATCGAAGCCCGTGGATCGGGCCCGCGATGACTCCCGTCGTGACCTCGGCCGCCCCTTCGGCTGTATTGGTGGTGCGCATTAGCTCTCACTCTCATCTGGCACTGCGTGCTCTGGTCGTACGGGGGCCGAATGGGCCCGGCGGGCACCTTCGGGCAGGATGACGCATTTGGCGTGCGGCGATTCTGCCTGCGCGCGCCACGCCGTGGGAAGTTCACTCAGCGGGAAGGTGCGTACCTCGACCTGCAGGTCGCCGCGGGTGAGGGCGCCCCAGAGCCAGTTCAGTGCCGGCCGCTTGTCCTGTAGGGGAGTATGGAGGCCGGCGAATCCGGACAGGGTGATTTGTTTGCCGCGGAGCAGCCCGGCCGGTATGTGGGCGGTGGCGCCCGCGAGGTTGCCGATGTTGACCACCCGCGCCCGGGGTGCGCATGCCTTCAATGCCGCTTCGAGGGGCGGGCCGTACAGGCCGTCAAGGACAACATCCACCGGGCCGGACGCTGCCAGGAGCCGGGCCGCCAACTCGTCAGTGCTTTCATCCGGGCGAAGATCGACAACCGCGTCCGCCCCGAGGGGGAGAAGCCGCTGCAGTGCCGGCAGGCTGCGGGCGACGGCGGTGACGCGGCCGGCTCCGGTGCGGTGGGCTATCTGGACCGCGAGTTGCCCGACCGCTCCGGTGGCGCCCAGGACCAGCACCGTCTCTCCCGGCCGCAGGCCGGCGTTCTCGATCAGCGGCATGAAAGCCGCTGTGCCTGAGTTTCCTACGGCCGCAGCCAGCACAGGGTCAAGGCCCTCGGGAAGGGGCAGCAGATCTTTGTCCGCGACAAGCGCCTTTGTGGCGAAGGCGCCAGGGGTGGCGGGCGTTGCGTGGCACTCGGCATACACCCACGTCCCGGGTATGAAGCGCTCGGACTCGAGCACGACGCCGACGCATTCGCTGCCTGGAACGTACGGTGCTTCATGGCGGGCGGAGTGGAAT
>NZ_QAIQ01000623.1 GCF_003061105.1 Arthrobacter sp. HMWF013 | reverse complement strand
GCTGGTGGCAGCCCACATCGAGGGGTACTACCGCGAGGCCGGCGTCTAGGTTATCCGGACAACGGCTCCGCGCCCCTGGCGCTCACCGCAGGCGGCTAACCGTGGGCGGCGGAGCGGGGCGCCTTGGCCGGGCCGCTGCTGGCCCGGATCTCCAGGCGCGGCTGGTAGCGGCTGCCCGGTGCGTCGTTCTCTTCCTTGCGGATCAGCGCACGCAGCTGGTGCCATGCCTGCTGGCCGAGCTCGGTGATGGGCACGGCGGCGGTGGTGAGCGTTGGCGTGGTGTAGCGGGCAAACGGGATGTCGTCGAAGCCCGTGACGGAGATGTCGCCGGGAACATCCAACCCGCGCTCGTGGAGCCCGCTCATCAGGCCCATGGCCACGAGGTCGTTGAACGCAAGAATGCCGGTGGCGCCGCTGTCCAGTACGGCATCCACGGCTTCATGCCCGGTGTCGAAGTCCGAGCCGCCCTCGAGCATCAGGACCTCCACCTGCGGGTTGGCTGCCTTGAAGGCTTCCAGGCCCTCGAGCCGGAGCCCGTTGGAGGCGCTGCGGGGCGGGCCGGCCAGGAACGCCAGGCGGGTGTGGCCCAGTTCCACGAGGTGCCCTGCGAGGTCCTGCACTCCCTGCCCGTAATCCACCACCAGGCTGGGGACGTCCGCAGCTGTTGTGGTCCGGTTGATCAGCACCAGAGGGTGCAGCGACGGGACTATTTCCTCGAGTTCGGCATCGCTCATGCGCGGGGCGCACAGAACCAGGCCGTCGCACCTTCGGCGGGCCTCACCCGCAAGGATGGCTTCCTCACTGGACACCTCGAAGGAATCGGCGATCAGCACACGGTAGCCGTCCTGGGCCGCCGCCCGGCTCAGTCCGCGGAGGATGGCCTGGAAGGTGGGGTTGGCCAGGTCCGGGACAACAATGCCGATGGTGTCCGTTTTTCCCAGCGCGAGGCTGCGGCCTACCGGGTTGGGCTGGTATTTGAGTTCGGCCGCCGCCGCCCTGACGCGCGAGGCAATCTCCGGATCCACGGTGAAGTTGCCGTTCATCACACGGGAAACGGTGGCGTGCGAAACGCCGGCCTTCACCGCGACTTCCGCGATGCCAATCCTGCCGGTTGCCGATCTCCTGACCATGGCCTGCCTTTCGTAGGTCCCCCGGGCCATTCTGCCGCCAGGGGGCTGGCGATGTTCACAGCAGAAGGCGGTGTCGTGGGAAAAGCATATAACGCCGCGGGAAAGCGATTTCTACCGACGGTCCCTGAGATCGGCGCGTTCTTGCAGACAGAACCCAGAAAACGCTTACTCGCACAGAGGACAAGGGTTGACGGGACTGCGGTGGTCTTGGTACAAATCATGTAACGAACCGAGAAAACGCTTTCTCGCGTGAGTTCCGGAAACTGATCCTGCGCACCACCTCCAACGGCCACCACGCGGCCGGGTTTTGAGCTTTCGAAAGGGACCCCTCATGGTCAACACAGCCGAATCGAGTTCTGCTACCGCTGCCGGCACGTCCAGCCTGCTGCAGCCGGGCGCACGAACCAAAGCACGCATCGCCCTCATCGGCACCGGCGGACGCTCCGAGATGTACATCCGTGCCATCTTCGGAAAGCACTCGGACAGCGCGGAACTGGTCGCCTTCTCAGACGTCAACCCCGGCCGTGTGGAGTTCTACCAGAAGCTCATCCAGGAACTCGGTGCGCAGGGCCCGGTCGCCTCCTTTGACCCCGCAGACCTGACCGCGTTCATCCAGGCCAACAACATCGACCGCGTCGTGGTAACCACCCCTGACTACACCCACGCCGACTACATCGTCGAGGCACTGGAAGCGGGCGCCGACGTCGTCGTCGAAAAGCCGCTGACCATCGATGCCGAGGGCTGCCGCCGCATCACTAAAGCCGTGGAGGAGACGGGCCGCAACGTGGTGGTCACCTTCAACTACCGGTATTCGCCGCGGAACAGCGCGCTGAAGGAAATCATCCAGAGCGGCGTGATCGGCAAGGTCACCTCCATCGATTTCAGCTGGGTCCTGGACACTGTCCACGGCGCCGACTACTTCCGCCGCTGGCACCGCGAAAAGAAGAACTCCGGCGGCCTGCTGATCCACAAGGCATCCCACCACTTCGACCTCGTCAACTGGTGGATCAACGACGTCCCGGAGCGTGTGTTTGCCTCCGGTGGGCTCAAGTTCTACGGCGACAAGAACGCCGCCGAACGCGGACTGGGCCCGCGTCCCGAGCGTGGAACGCCCGACGCCGGCACCCCGGCCGCCGCCGAAAAGGACCCCTTCACGCTGGACCTCCGCGAGGACGAGCGGCTCAAGGCGCTCTTCCTCGACAACGAACACTACGACGGCTACCGCCGCGACCAGGACGTCTTCACCGGCGGCATCACCATCGAGGACAACCTGGCACTCGTGGTGGAGTACCAGGGCGGACCGCGCCTGAGCTACTCCCTGAACGCCCACAGCCCGTGGGAGGGCTACCGGGTGGCCGTCAACGGTACCGAAGGCCGTGCTGAACTCGAAGTGGTGGAGCGCGCCTCCGTCCTGAACAGCACGGACAAAAAGACCGTCGTTGACCCGAGTGCCACCCCCATCGAGGAAGAGGACGCCGTCCGCCGCAACGGCGAACGCCTGGTGGTCCAGCGCCACTGGGAAGCAGCTTACGAGGTGCCCATCGTCAACGGCGAGGGCGGCCACGGCGGCGGCGACGAACTCCTCCTCTCGGACCTCTTCAACGGCCCGGGCGAGGACCCGCTGGGCCGCCCGTCCGGTTACCTCGACGGCCTGCGCTCAGTCTCGGTCGGCATCGCCGGCAACCGTTCGCTGGAGTCATCCCTCCCCGTCCGCATCGAAGACCTGGACCTCGGCGCCGACCTTCGCCGTGGCGCCTGAGTCCGTCCCGGACAGTCCAAGGACCTCAGACCTGAAGGAAACACTATGAGTAGGATTTTTGTCACCGGCGGCTCCGGCCGGCTGGGACGCAGCGTTGTGGCGGGCCTCGCCGAAGCGGGCCACGACGTCATCTCGGTGGACCGTGACGCGCTTGCCGCGGACCTGTTGCCGGCCGGCGTCGTGCAGGAAACCGGGGACCTGCTGGCCCCGGGCGAGGCTTTGCGCCTCCTGAAGGAAACCGCGCCCGACGCCGTCATCCACCTCGCCGCGATCGCCGTCCCGTTCAGTGCACCGGAAGACGTCATTTTCGCCACGAACACCCGCCTCGCGTACGCAGTGATCAGCGCGGCCACGGAATTGGGCATCGGCAGGATCATCACGGCGAGCAGTCCCACGGTGCTTGGCTACGGTTCACCGGCGGGCTGGCTGCCGGACAGCTTCCCGCTGGACGAGCGCACCACACCCAAACCGTGGAACGCCTACGCGCTGTCCAAGCTGATCGCCGAGCAGACCGTGCAGATGTTCGCCGCGGCGCAGGGTTCGAAGATCCGGTACGCCGCCTTCCGGCCCTGCTATGTCATCTCACCCGAGGAATGGGAGGGTGCGCCCACGCAGCAGGGCCACACCCTGGCCGAGCGCCTGGCCGACCCCGCACTGTCCGCTCCCGCACTGTTCAACTACGTGGATGCCCGCGACGTCGCAGACTTCCTGGACGTGCTCCTGCAGAAGATGGACTCCATCCCCAACGGGGAAACCTTCTTCGTCGGGGCGGCAGACGCCCTGGCCACCGCACCGTTGGCGGAGCTGATGCCCCGCTTCCTGCCCGGAAGCGAAACCCTGGCCGCCGGCCTGACCGGCACCAGTCCAGCCTTCTCCATCGCCAAGGCCCGCACACTGCTGGGCTGGGAGCCCAAGCGCAGCTGGCGGACCGAACTGAAGACAACTACCCTCAACGACGAGCCGTCCGCCACCCTGGTCACAGCCGGTGCCGGATCCAAGGAGACATCATGAAATTCGACGGCGTACTGTTCTTCCCCGTCACCCCGTTCACGCCGGAAGGCGCCGTTGACGTGGAGCTCCTTAAAGAGCACATCGGTTCACGGCTCCCGTTCGGTCCCGGCGGCGTGTTTCCCGCCTGCGGCACCGGCGAATTCCACGCACTGAGCATCGATGAGGTGCGCACCGTGGTGACTGCCGCCGTCGAGGTCGTAGCCGGAAAGGTGCCCGTGGTCGCCGGAGCCGGCGGGCCGCTGGGCCACGCCATCGCGTGCGCCCGGATCGCCGAGGAAGCAGGCGCCGATGCCCTCCTGGTCCTGCCGCCGTACCTGGTCACCGGTCCCACCGACGGCCTGGTCGCGTACATCGAGGCTGTGGCCGACGCCAGCAGCCTGCCCGTCATCGTGTACCACCGCGGGAACGCCAAGTTCACCGCCGCGTCCATGGTCCGCCTCGCCGCCAACCCCAAGGTGATCGGCTTCAAGGACGGACTGGGCGATGTGGGCCTGGCCCAGGAAATCGTCTCCGCCGTCCGCGCCACCGGACGCGAGGACTTCGCGTTCTTCAACGGACTGCTGACCGCCGAGCTGACCCAGGGCGCCTACCGCGGACTGGGCATCCCGCTCTACTCGTCCGCCGCGTTCGCCATGGCTCCGGAGATCGCCAAGGCCTACTACGACGCCTACATTTCCGGTGACGAAGACCGCCGCAACGCCCTCCTCGAAGGGTTTTACGCTCCGCTGGTCCGCCTCCGCGACCAGACCCCCGGCTTCGGCGTCTCGCTGATCAAGGCCGGACTGCGCCTCGGCGGCCTGGCGGTCGGTTCGGTCCGTCCGCCGCTGGTGGACCCCACTGAGGAGCAGCTGGTCCAGCTGAAGTCCATCCTGGCCAAGGGCTACGAGCTGGCCGGCCGCTGATGAGCGCGCCCGCGCTCGATTCTGTCAGGACCGCACCGCTGATCACCGGCCTGACCACGCGGCTCCTGACCGTCCCGCTGCTGCGCAGCTGGGGAGTGGAGGCGCCGGAAAACCATGTGATCGTTACGGAGATCCAGACGGACGACGGCGGTGCGGGGCACGGTTTTTCGTGGACGCCCACCATCGGCCCGCAGGCCGTCCAGGCCCTCCTCGACCACGACATCGCACCCTTCATCACCGGGCTACCAGCCAACCCCGAGACGGTGTGGGA
>NZ_QAIQ01000622.1 GCF_003061105.1 Arthrobacter sp. HMWF013 | reverse complement strand
GCTTTATCCAGGGGTTGGCCGGCGAAAGCGCTCAGGTCCACGGGCTTTCCGATGACCACCCGGGAGGTCTTGCGGGGAAAGAGGTGGAACCGCTTCGCATAACGCGGGAAGACCTCATGGGCGCCCCAGTGAGCGATCGGGACCACGGGAATCCCGCCTTCGAGAGCGAGCCGCGCTGCGCCAGTGTGGCCTTTCATCGGCCACAGGTCCGGATCACGGGTAAGCGTGCCCTCGGGGTAGATGATGATGGCACCGCCGTCGGCCACAATCTCCTGGGCCAGCTGCAGCGAGCGGTTCGCCCCCGCCGTCGAACGTTCCACCGGGATCTGGCGTGTTGCCCTGAGGACCCAGCCCAGGACAGGGACCTTAAACAGCCCGGACTTGGCCAGGAAGTGCGGCGCGCGCTGGTTGTTGTACAGCACGTGGCCCACGACCAGGGGATCAATCTCGGTGCAATGGTTGGGGGCAGCAATGAAACCGCCGGCGGGAAGGTTCTCAAGGCCCTCCCACTTCTTGTTCATCATGGCATTAAGCAGGGGGCGCACTATGGCCGCAACCACAAAGAGGGTGGCTTGGCTCTTGGCCGTTTCCTTCACGTGCCCACCGCTACTTTGTCGAGGTGATGTCGAAATCGGCGCCGAGGCCGGCCAGCTTTTCGGTAAACCGTTCATAGCCGCGGTTAATGATGTCGATCCCGGTCACCCGTGAGACACCGGTGGCAGCAAGAGCAGCGATCAGGTGGCTGAAGCCGCCGCGAAGGTCGGGGACATCGATGTCAGTTCCCTTGAGCTGGGTGGGTCCGGAAATGACAGCCGAGTGGAGGAAGTTGCGCTGGCCGAACCGGCATGGCACGCTGCCCAGGCACTCACGGTGCACCTGGATGTTGGCGCCCATGCGGATGAGGGCGTCGGTGAAACCGAACCTGTTCTCGTAAACGGTTTCGTGGACAATCGACACACCCTCGGCCTGGGTCAGGGCCACCACCAGGGGCTGCTGCCAGTCGGTCATGAAGCCGGGGTGGACATCCGTTTCCAGGACCAGCGGGTTGAGTTTGCCGCCCTTGTGGTAGAACCGGATCCCGTCCTCGCCGATGTCCATCCCACCGCCAACTTTGCGGTAGGTGTTCAGGAAAGTCATCATGTCCCGCTGCGAGGCACCTTCCACGAAGATGTCTCCGCGGGTCACCAGCGCAGCTGAGGCCCACGACGCCGATTCGTTGCGGTCCGAGAGGGCGCGGTGGTTGTAGCCGCCGAGGTCACGGACGCCCTCGATGCGGATGGTGCGGTCAGTCTGGACGCTGATGATGGCGCCCATTTTCTGGAGCACGGCGATGAGGTCGATGATCTCCGGTTCTGTTGCGGCGCCGGACAGCTCGGTGATGCCCTCGGCGCGGGTTGCGCTCAGCAGCACCTGCTCGGTGGCGCCCACAGACGGATACGGCAGGGAGATTTTGGCGCCCTGAAGCCCCTTGGGGGCAGAAATGTGGATGCCGCCGGGGCGCTTCTCCACGACGGCGCCAAACTGGCGCAGCACGTTGAGGTGGTAATCAATGGGCCGGTCGCCGATCTTGCAGCCGCCAAGATCCGGGATGAAGGCTTCGCCGATCGCGTGGATCAGGGGTCCGCACAGCAGGATGGGGATGCGCGAATCGCCGGCGTGGGCATCGATTGCGGTGCTCGGGGCCGTCTTGGCGCCCTTCGGGTCCAGCGTGAGGTCACCGCTGACCGGATCCTTGACCACCGTCACACCATGGAGCTGCAGGAGCGAGGTGACAACCTCTACGTCCTTGATCTCGGGGACGTTCCGCAACACCGACGGTTCATTGCCCAACAGCGCCGCCACCATGGCCTTGGGGACAAGGTTCTTGGCCCCTCGGACGGTGACTCGGCCTGTCAGCGGGACTCCGCCACGGATTGTCAGAACACTACTCATATACCGGTTTCCTTACGATTACTCGCCCCAAAATCCTTGCAAAGGCTCCAGCTAAGCATAGGAGGTCGCGTTACCGAACCGAAATACGGCGTGCCCGGCGCGGTCGTTTCTCCCCAGGCGTCCCGGCCGGAAACAGAAGCAACGCGGGGTCACTCCTGGCCCGATAAGTCGACTTCATTGGGCGAAGAGTGACCCCGCGTTGCTTGGGTTCGGCTCAGGAAAGGCGGGCCGGGAGGGTCGTGGGCATAAATGCGGGACGGGTGGCCTCGTAGGCGGTGATGTCCTCTTCATGCTGGAGCGTGAGGCCGATGTCATCCAGGCCTTCGAGCAGGCGCCAGCGGGTGTAATCGTCGATCTCGAAGGGCGCCACGATGTTCCCGCAGATGACCGTCTTGGAGACGAGATCGACGGTCACTTCGGTGCCGGGGGCGTTCTCGAGTTCCTTCCAGATGAGCTCGATGTCGTCCTGGGCAAGTTCCGCAGCCAGCAGCCCCTGCTTGCCGGAATTGCCGCGGAAAATGTCAGCAAAGCGGGAGGACAGGACGGTCTTGAAGCCGTAGTCCTTCAGGGCCCAGACGGCGTGCTCACGGGAAGACCCGGTGCCGAAATCAGGTCCGGCCACCAAGACCGATCCTGCATTGAACGGCGCCTGGTTCAGGATGAAGGCGGGATCCTTGCGCCATGCGGAGAACAGCGCATCCTCGAATCCGGTGCGGGTGATCCGCTTGAGGTAGACGGCGGGGATGATCTGGTCCGTGTCAACGTTGCTCTGGCGCAGCGGAACGCCGATACCGGTGTGGGTGGTGAACTTTTCCATGGCGGTCTCCTAGGCTGCGTCGGTGCGGATGGCGGCGGATTCGGGGGCCGGATCAAGGTCCGACGGCGAGCTCAAGGTTCCGCGGATGGCGGTGGCGGCTGCCACCACCGGAGAGACGAGGTGGGTGCGCCCGCCCTTGCCCTGGCGGCCCTCGAAGTTGCGGTTGGAGGTGGACGCACAGCGTTCCCCTACCTCCAGCTGGTCCGGGTTCATGCCCAGGCACATGGAGCAGCCGGCGAAGCGCCATTCGGCACCGAAGTCCTTGAAGACCTTGTCCAGGCCTTCCGCCTCGGCTTCAAGCCTGACGCGGGCCGAACCGGGAACCACCAGCATCCGGATGTTGGGGTCCTTTTGGCGGCCGCGGATGATGTCGGCAGCAGCGCGGAGGTCCTCCATCCGCGAGTTGGTGCAGGAGCCGAGGAAGACCGTGTCCACCCGGATGTCCTTCATGGGTGTGCCGGCCTCCAGGCCCATGTACTGCAGGGCGCGTTCGGCGGCGGCCTTGGCGTTCTCGTCGCCGAAGTCCTCCGGAGACGGAACCGAGGAAGACAGCGAAACGCCCTGGCCCGGGTTCGTGCCCCAGGTGACAAACGGCTCCAGCGTGTCGGCGTCGAGGTCCACTTCGACGTCGAAGGTGGCGTCGTCGTCGGTCCTCAGGATGTTCCAGTACTCGACGGCGGCATCCCAGTCGGCTCCCTGGGGCGCGTGCGGCCGGCCATACATGTAGTCGTAGGTGGTCTGGTCCGGGGCCACCAGGCCGGCACGGGCGCCGGCCTCGATGGACATGTTGCAGATGGTCATCCGGGCCTCCATGGACAGCGCGCGGATCGCTGAGCCACGGTACTCCAGGACGTAGCCCTGGCCACCGCCGGTGCCGATCTTGGCGATCACGGCGAGGATAATGTCCTTGGCGGTGACCCCGGGCCGCAGCGAGCCTTCGACATTGATGGCCATGGTCTTGAACGGCTTCAGGGACAGCGTCTGGGTGGCCATCACGTGCTCCACCTCGGAGGTGCCGATGCCCATGGCGAGGGCACCGAAAGCGCCGTGCGTGGAGGTGTGCGAGTCACCACAGACAACCGTCATGCCGGGCTGTGTCAGGCCGAGCTGAGGTCCGACAACGTGCACGATTCCCTGCTCAGCATCGCCAAGGGAGTGCAGGCGGACGCCGAACTCCGCACAGTTGTTGCGCAGCGTCTGGATCTGCGTCCGGCTGGTGAGGTCGGCAATGGGCTTGTCGATGTCCAGCGTGGGAGTGTTGTGGTCCTCCGTGGCGATGGTGAGGTCCGGCCGGCGCAGCGGGCGGCCGGCCAGGCGCAGGCCCTCGAAGGCCTGCGGGGACGTCACCTCGTGGACCAGGTGGAGGTCTATGAAGAGGAGGTCGGGCTGGGCATTGGCTCCTTCGCCGTCGCCTTTGCGCACCACATGTGCGTCCCAGACTTTCTCGGCCAGTGTCTTTGCCACGGCCATCTCCCTTCACTGCTGTTGACTGTTGAGTCCACTGAATCAGGACGGCCGTACAATTCGCCAGCCGAAACATTTGCATCTCAGATAATGAGACGGCAATATCATTACATGGACAATTCTAGTGGAGTCGGTGTCATTGATAAAGCAGCCCATGTGCTTGACGCATTGGAGGCCGGGCCCACCACCCTTGCGCAACTGGTGGCAGCCACGGGCCTCGCCCGGCCTACTGTCCACCGGCTGGCCCTGGCGTTGGTCCATCACCGGCTGGTGAGCCGTGACATCCAGGGCCGGTTTGTCCTCGGCAGCCGCCTCGTGGAGCTCGCCTCGGCAGCCGGTGAGGACCGGCTGATCGCCTCCGCCGGGCCGGTCCTGATGCAGTTGCGCGACGCCACCGGCGAAAGCGCCCAGATCTTCCGCCGCCAGGGTGAATGGCGCGTATGCGTTGCCTCCGCCGAGCGCCCCATCGGCCTGCGCGACACCATCCCCGTAGGCACCCAGCTGTCGATGAAAGCCGGCTCCGCGGCCCAGGTGCTGCTCGCGTGGGAGGACCACGACCGGCTCCTGGAGGGGCTGCAGTCCGCCCGCTTCACTCCCACCGTTCTGGCAGGCGTACGACGGCGGGGCTGGGGTCAGAGCCTCGGCGAACGCGAGCCGGGGGTCGCCTCTGTCTCGGCACCGGTCCGGGGACCGTCCGGACGCGTCATCGCCGCCGTCTCGATCTCAGGCCCCATTGAACGGCTCACCCGCCAGCCCGGCCGTCTCCACGCCGAAGTGGTGTGTAACGCCGGACGGATCCTCACGGACGCCCTGCGGAAGAACAACGACTAAGGCTGCATCCCCCGCCGGCATCGGGCAGGCCACAGTTAGGCTGTCGGAATGAACAGCTACGCAGTCTTTCTCCGCGGCATCAACGTGGGCGGCATCAACATCAAAATGGCTGACCTCAGGGTTGCCCTGGAAGCAGCGGGCTTCACCGGAGTCAAGACCCTGCTCGCCAGCGGAAACGTTGTCCTGGCCAGCGGCCTGGCTGCGGCCGAGGTCAAAAGCAGATGTGAAAAGTGCCTGCGTGATTCGTTCGGCTATGACGCCTGGGTGGTGGTCCTTTCAGCCGAGCGGGTGGGCGCTCTAGTGGATGCATGCCCGTACCCGGAGGACAGCAAGAGCACGCACACCTACCTCACGCTGGGTTCGGACCAGGCCGTGCTGGATGAGCTGGCTGCCGCCGGTGCAGCCATCGACGGTGCGAAACAGCAGCGGCTTGGCCCGGAAGCGCTGGCGTGGCTCGCCCCGGTGGGCGGGACCGTTGACAGCCCGTTCAGCAAAATCTCCGCCAAGCCCAAGTACAAGGCATCAACCACCACCCGGAACCTCCGGACCATGATCAAGGTCCGG
This sequence comes from Arthrobacter sp. HMWF013, assembly GCF_003061105.1. Taxonomy (GTDB): domain Bacteria; phylum Actinomycetota; class Actinomycetes; order Actinomycetales; family Micrococcaceae; genus Arthrobacter. The sequence goes on along the minus strand of NZ_QAIQ01000622.1, from coordinate 1,447 downwards.
GACGCCGCGGCAGCCCTGTCAACAGCCGAGGCGCCCTAACCCGCCGCCGCTGACTTCAGGGCGGAATTGAATGATTTGAGCCGGGTCACTTCCACCTCAACGGGTTCCACCACCATGCCCTGGGCAACATCGGCCACGGCAACCCGCAACCGTTTCCTTGCCCTGGCCGCGCGGGCGTTGGCCACTCCTGCGCCGATGAACTTCCCGGTCAGCGCGAGGAAGATCCCCAGAACCACGCCGCCGGCGATCATCAGCGTGGGCACCGGCCACCCTTCCACCCGGGGAACCTCGGGGACCGGCATCTGAAAGTAGGCAAGTCCCGCCAGGACGCCCAGCCAGCCCAGCCCGCCGAGGGCCGTCAGCAGGGCGAGCCACTGGATCACATTGAAGACTCCCCACCACCATGACTTCCGGGCAGCCATCAGGTCGGTTCCGGCGATGGCCTGATCCAGTGCGTCCGGCAGGGCCTCGCGCCCTTCGCGGGCGGCACCGCGAATCGCAGCGCGCCACGGTCCGGGGGCGCCCTCGCTGGCGGCGTCGGCGAATTCCCGGACGGCGGCATCGGTCCGGGCCCGCTCCGGGGCCCCGGCGGGCGGCAGCGATGTCCTGTTGAGTTGGGACGGGTTTGCACTGCGCAGGTTGAGGCGCCGCAGCGGATCAGCCCTGAAACGCACCAGCCACCGTGTTGCCGGCCATCCCGTGCGGCGCGTCGATTCGAGCCGGTAGGACCGGGCAACAGCACCCACCACCACCGGTACATTCGCGGCCACGGCCAACTCGTCTGTAAGCCGTGCTTTCGAGGATGAGCTGACGCCCGCGGCATCCCCCTCGCCTGAGACCTGCCTCAGCTGCATCGAAGCCCGCGAAACGTCGGCGGCCAGCCGCTGGGAGAGCGCCTGCCTCTGCACCACGACGGTTCGGATGGCGCTTCTGACGCGGTCGACGCCGGTGCCCCTGAGGGCGGACGCGCCAAGGACCTGTACCTTGCCCAGTCCGTCGCGGGCCAGGATCCCCTTGAGGGACTCCAGCACGGGCTCCACGTCGCGTTCCGGCAGCCTGTCCACCTGATTGAGCACCACCAGGGTCACCGCACCGTGTGCGGCCAGGGGTTTGAGGAAATCATTGTGCACTGCGGCGTCCGCGTACTTTTGCGGATCCAGCACCCAGACGAGCACGTCCACCAGGCCCACCATGCGTTCGACGATTTCGCGGTTCGCGGCCCTGGTGGAATCGAAGTCCGGGAGGTCCAGCAGGATCAGCCCCGTGCCTTCGTCCGCGAACCCGTCCACCGGCACTGCATGGTGCCGGTTGCGGACCTCAAGCCAGTCCAGCAACGGTTCGCTGCCTTCTGCTCCCCAGATTCCTGCCAAAGGTTCGGATGTTGTGGGCCGGCGGGCAGCCGCCGTCGCGATCTCAGCGCCGCTGACAGCGTTGAACAGTGAGGACT
>NZ_QAIQ01000621.1 GCF_003061105.1 Arthrobacter sp. HMWF013 | reverse complement strand
GTCCGGCACCCTGTGACGGTGCACAATGCTGCGGGGGTACCGGCGTCGCCGGCCACCATCGATCCGGAAGTCTGGCCCGGTGTTGCCCAGGCGCCGTCGGGCACCAAAGCCGTGGTGGCGGGCAAAGCCGCGGGGCTCCTCTTCAAGGCTGCCGTCCGGCGGCTTCCTGTCCTCGTGGCCTACCCGGATGGGTCCGTTGTGGGCGCCGGTGGTCCCGAAGCCCCGGTCATGACCATGGTGCGGCCCGAGGCGTTCGAAGCCAGGATCGGCGATAACGGCCTGATCGGGCTGGGCGAGTCCTTTATGGCGGGGGACTGGGAAGCGTCCGATCTCGCGGCTGTGCTGGAGGTCTTTGCCGCGTCCGTGGACACCCTGATCCCCAAGCCGCTCCAGAGACTGCGGAACCTGTACCTGCCCCGGACTCCGCGGCATGAGGAGAACGCTGAACAGAACACCCGCAGCAACATTTCGCGCCACTACGATCTCTCCAACGAGCTCTTCTCCAGTTTCCTTGACGCGACCATGAGCTACTCCTCGGCACTGTTCCCGCCGGGCGGCGGAGCACTTGATTCGGTGCCCTGGGAGGCCTTGGCGGAGGCACAGCAGGCCAAGATTGACAGGCTGCTGGACAAGGCAGGCGTCGGAGCGGGCACCCGGCTGCTGGAGATCGGCACCGGCTGGGGAGAGCTGGCACTGCGGGCAGCCGCCAGGGGCGCCACCGTTTACAGCGTGACGCTGTCCAGCGAACAGCAGGCACTGGCACAGGAACGGATCGCCGACGCCGGCTACGCCGGCCAGGTCACCGTTGCCCTGCAGGACTACCGCGCGGTGGAAGGTGAGTTCGACGCCGTCGTGTCCGTGGAAATGATTGAGGCTGTGGGCTATGAGTACTGGCCCATTTACTTTCAAACCATCGACAGGGTGCTGGCCCCGGGCGGGAAGGTTGCCATCCAGGCCATCACCATGCCGCACGGCCGGATGCTGGCAACCCGCAACGCGTACACCTGGGTGCACAAGTACATCTTCCCGGGCGGGTTCCTGCCATCAGTGCGGGCCATCGAAAGCGTGACCCAGCAGAACACCACACTCCGCGTCCGCGAACGCATGGGGATGGGGGACCACTACGCCGCCACCCTCCGCCTCTGGGAGGAGCGCTTCATCGCGCACTCGCAGGAGGTGGAGGAACTCGGGTTCGACGCCGTCTTCCAGCGGATGTGGATTTTCTACCTCGCCTACTCGCGGGCAGGTTTCCAATCCGGCTACCTGGATGTGCAGCAGATTGTGCTGGACCGCCGCGAGGCGCAGCTCTAGCTGGTTAGGTTCATCACTTCGCAGGGGTCCTGTCGTTGTCCGGCAGGGCCCCTTTGGTGTGTCCGGCACTAGATGTAGTGGTCCGCCACCAGGCGCGACACGCCGTCCAGCGCGCGACACGCTGGCCGTTAATTGTGGCTAACTACTCCACAGGGTGTGGATTTCGTCCGCGGAATTGCCTGAAATCCGGACATTTTGAGGGCCTCTGCCTGTGGATTAAAAGTGCATTAAATGACATACTTGTAATACATCATCTTGGGGTTCCGGAGAGCCGTCTGCACTACATGTAGTATCGACGTACAGCTTGGGCGGGACAAAGACGAGCGAAGATTTCGATAAAGGGGACAGGGACAATGACCGTTACGGTTTACACGAAGCCGGCTTGTGTTCAGTGCAACGCAACCTACCGTGCGCTGGACAAAAAGGGCATCACTTACCAGAGCGTTGACATCTCACAGGACGCCGAGGCCCTCGAGCGACTGAAGGCACTGGGCTACATGCAGGCTCCCGTAGTTGTCACCGACCAGGACCACTGGTCAGGCTTCCGCCCGGACAAGATCGAGGAACTGGCATTGGCTGCCGTTTCCTCCGTGGCTTAAGGCCGCACCTTCCGCCATCCGGCACAACATCGACACTCCTGAGGTGGCTCCTGTGGCAACGCTGGCAGTGGCAGAGGCCCACGTGGCCGGGTTGCCCCCTGTCAGTACGCAGAGCCAGCTCATCTATTTTTCCTCCACCTCCGAGAACACGGCCCGCTTCGTCTCAAAGCTCGGCCGCGAACAGGCTCGGATCCCTATTCATTCAAAAGACGCACCCCTTCTCGCCACCAGGCCGTTCGTGCTGGTGCTGCCCACGTATGGCGGCACCGGGGGAGAAGGATCGGTGCCCAAGCAGGTCATCCGCTTTCTGAACAACCCGCAGAACAGGACACTGATCCGCGGCGTCATCGGTGCCGGCAACACAAACTTCGGGGACAACTACTGCATGGCTGCGGACATCATCGCCGCCAAATGCCATGTACCCCGGCTCTATCGATTTGAACTTATGGGCACGCCAGAAGACGTGGCCCGGGTCAACCAAGGATTGGATACGTTTTGGACACGACTGTCTCAGACACAGAAGTAACCAGGGCCGAAGGCCAGGTCACCCGTGCAGAAAAGCACGGCGTCGACCTCGAAAAGCCGGAAATGCCGGCAGCGTACAAGGGCCTGGGCTATCACGAGCTCAACGCCATGCTGAACCTGTACGGCCCCAACGGCGAGATCCAGTTCGAGGCTGACCGCGAGGCAGCCCACCAGTACTTCCTGCAGCACGTGAACAACAACACCGTGTTCTTCCATGACCTGGAGGAGAAGCTCGATTACCTGGTGAAGAACCAGTACTACGAGCGCGAAACCCTCGACCAGTACACGATGAACTTCATCCGCGAGCTCTACAACCGCGCGTACAAGAAGAAGTTCCGCTTCGAGACGTTCCTGGGCGCGTTCAAGTTCTATACGTCCTACACGCTGAAGACCTTTGACGGCAAGCGTTTCCTGGAGCGCTACGAGGACCGTGTGTGCATGGTTGCCCTGCACCTGGCCCGCGGCGACGAGAAGCTTGCCCTGCAGATGGTGGACGAGATCATCGAGGGCCGCTTCCAGCCGGCCACCCCCACGTTCCTGAACGCCGGCAAGCGCCAGCGCGGCGAGTTGGTCTCCTGCTTCCTGCTCCGCATCGAAGACAACATGGAGTCGATCGGCCGGTCCATCAACTCCGCCCTGCAGCTGTCCAAGCGCGGCGGCGGTGTGGCGTTCGCGCTGACCAACATCCGCGAGGTGGGCGCCCCGATCAAGCAGATCGAGAACCAGTCCTCCGGCGTCATCCCCGTGATGAAGCTCCTCGAGGACAGCTTCTCCTACGCCAACCAGCTCGGTGCCCGCCAGGGTGCCGGCGCGGTGTACCTGCACGCGCACCACCCGGACATCTACCGCTTCCTGGACACCAAGCGCGAGAACGCGGATGAGAAGATCCGCATCAAGACCCTCTCGCTGGGCGTCGTCATTCCGGACATCACGTTCGAGCTGGCCAAGAAGGATGAGGACATGTACCTGTTCTCCCCGTACGACGTCGAACGCGTCTACGGCATGCCGTTCTCCGACGTCTCGGTCACCGAGAAGTACTACGAGATGGTGGACGATTCCCGGATCAAGAAGACCAAGATCAAGGCACGCGAGTTCTTCCAGACCCTGGCCGAGATCCAGTTCGAATCCGGCTACCCGTACATCATGTTCGAGGACACCGTGAACCGGGAAAACCCGATCGACGGCAAGATCATCATGTCCAACCTGTGCTCGGAGATCCTCCAGGTCTCCCAGCCCACCACGTACAACGATGACCTGTCCTACGCCGAAACCGGCAAGGACATCTCCTGCAACCTGGGTTCCCTGAACATCGCCAAGACCATGGACAGCCCGGACTTCGGCCTGACCATCGAGACGGCCATCCGGTCCCTCTCGGCAGTCTCGGACATGTCCAACATCACCTCGGTGCCTTCCATCGCCCGCGGCAACGACCAGAGCCACGCCATTGGCCTCGGCCAGATGAACCTGCACGGCTACCTGGCCCGCGAGCGGGTCCACTACGGTTCCGAAGAGGGCCTGGACTTCACCAACATCTACTTCTACTCGGTGGTGTACCACGCGGTCCGCGCCTCCAACCTGCTGGCCATCCAGACCGGCCAGACGTTCGGCGGCTTCGAAAAGTCCAAGTACGCCACCGGCGAGTTCTTCGACAAGTACACCGACCGCGAGTGGGTGCCGCAGACTGCGAAGGTCGCTGAGCTGTTCAAGAACATCCACATCCCCACCCAGGATGACTGGCGCGAGCTGAAGGCGTCAGTCATGGAGCACGGTATCTACAACCAGAACCTGCAGGCTGTGCCTCCCACCGGCTCGATCTCCTACATCAACAACTCCACCTCCTCGATCCATCCGGTGGCGTCCAAGATCGAGATCCGCAAGGAAGGCAAGCTGGGCCGCGTGTACTACCCGGCGCCGTACCTCACCAACGACAACCTGGAGTACTACCAGGACGCGTACGAACTCGGCTACGAGAAGGTCATCGATACCTACGCCGCTGCAACCCAGCACGTGGACCAAGGCCTTTCCCTGACGCTGTTCTTCAAGGACACCGCCACCACGCGCGACATCAACAAGGCCCAGATCTACGCCTGGAAAAAGGGCATCAAGACCATCTACTACATCCGTCTCCGCCAGCTCGCGCTGGAGGGAACTGAGGTGGACGGCTGCGTCAGCTGCATGCTTTAATCTTCAACTAAATTGTGACAGTACGACGGCGGGCGCCCGCCCGCCGTCGTACGCTTAACTCAAAGAACAACCCAACATTTAGGGGATGACATGACCGAGAAGGTCAAGCTGCTTAGCCACGTCGAGGCCATCAACTGGAACCGCATCCAGGACGAAAAAGACGTGGACGTCTGGAACCGTCTGGTCAACAACTTTTGGCTGCCGGAGAAGATCCCGCTGTCCAACGACGTCCAGTCATGGGCCACGCTGACCCCGGACGAGCAGCAGCTCACCATGCGCGTTTTCACGGGTCTGACCCTGCTGGACACTATCCAGGGCACCGTCGGAGCAGTTTCGTTGATCCCGGACGCGCTGACCCCGCATGAAGAGGCTGTGTACACGAACATCGCCTTCATGGAGTCCGTGCACGCCAAGAGCTACTCCTCCATCTTCTCCACGCTGGCTTCCACCAAGGAGATCGACGAGGCGTTCCGCTGGTCCACCGAGAACGCGAACCTTCAGAAGAAGGCGCAGATCGTCATGGACTACTACCAGGGCGATGACCCCCTGAAGCGCAAGGTGGCGTCCACGCTGCTGGAGAGCTTCCTGTTCTACTCGGGCTTCTACCTTCCGATGTACTGGTCCTCACGTGCCAAGCTGACGAACACCGCTGACCTGATCCGCCTGATCATCCGCGACGAAGCCGTCCACGGCTACTACATCGGCTACAAGTTCCAGAAGGGCCTCGAAGGCCTGTCCGAGGAGCGCAAGCAGGAGATCAAGGACTACACGTTCGAGCTGCTCTTCGAGCTCTACGAAAACGAAGTCCAGTACACGCACGATCTCTACGACTCCGTGGGCCTGGCCGAAGACGTCAAGAAGTTCCTTCACTACAACGCCAACAAGGCGCTGATGAACCTGGGCTACGAGGCCATGTTCCCGGCCTCCGTCACTGACGTGAACCCGGCCATCCTCTCAGCGCTGTCACCGAACGCCGACGAGAACCACGACTTCTTCTCCGGGTCAGGCTCCTCATACGTCATCGGTAAGGCAGTCAACACTGAGGATGATGACTGGGACTTCTAGGACCACCAGACAATAACTCCAGGATCTGACTGCAAGGGACCCCGCACGCCTTGTGCGGGGTCCCTTGCTGCCATGAGGAGATTTCGGGTGCATCCGGCGTCCGGGATGGGCGGTGGGGCAGCGGAGCCCAAGGACAGCGGGGGCCCGGGCAGGTTCGTCCGGCAGCTCACCTTGCAGAGAGGTAGGCATGAAGGCAGTCTTCTCCTGCCGAGCGCGATATATGAAGATAGTCCGCAGGTCCGCCCGAGGCGGTGGGCGTAGGAGTATAGGGTCCAGGGCGATGCCCCTCGCCGGCTCGCGGCCCCAATGAAGGCGGCCAACGCGGCGGTTCCCAATCCTGGTGTTCACCTCTGTATTTCCGCCCTGAGGGTGAGACCCATCCGGGCGGCTCATTCTTTGTCGCCGGCGTCGATCTCCAGCCGACGGCGTGTTTGAGCCTGTGGTGCCTGGCACATAGCTGTCCCAGGTTGCTGATCCCGGTGGTTCCGCCGTGATGCCAGGCCAGGAGGTGGTCTGCCTCGTTGTCCAAGGACTGGTTGCTGCACCCCGGGAACGAGCACTTGCCGTCGCGCATCCGCAGCCAGTTCCGCATCGCCTTTGTCAGCCTGTAACTGGTCCGGCTGATTTCCAAAGGCGCCCCATCCCGTGGATCAACGAGCACCCGGTGAAACGAGTCAGCTCCGTTGGCCACCAGATCCCGTGCCATAGATGCGGGGACAGGCCCGTACCCGTCCAGCATCGCCGGCTCTTCGGTTAGCCCGAGTAGGGAGAAGACGGGAACGGTGACCAGGACTTCCGTTCTCGGCGTGGGGACATCGGCGAGGCCGGATGCCTCGGCCCCGGTCC
>NZ_QAIQ01000075.1 GCF_003061105.1 Arthrobacter sp. HMWF013 | reverse complement strand
CCCGCCGTACGCCGCGTCCCAACGGCCATCGGCCTTGGCGCTTTCGACGGCGGCCCGGCCGGCGTCCGTCATCCTGCCTTCGGTTTCCAACCGGGCGACGATCCCCACATTGCGGGCGGACCATGGACTCCTGCGGACGCGGCGGGTCATCCGTTGGAAGTAGCTCTCGTCGTCGCGCTTCCGGACCTGGCCATCGATCCACCCGAAGCACAGCGCCTCATCGAGGGCGGCGTCGTAGTCCAGTTCGGTGACGTTGCCGCCCTTTTTGTGGAGGATAAGCCACACGCCGGGACTGCCCGTATGGTTGTTCTCCAGCCACAGCCGCCACGCTGCCGCATCCGGCACCAGCAGTTCCTCCAGTTCAATGGCCATGGCCCTATTCTGCCTGCCAGCTGCGCGCCAACGGCACTGTTCCGGCCGATTCAGGGCGTGGCATGATGGCCATGTCTGCCCGTTTGACGATGCGAGGAGAAACCCATGCTGCGTGTCCGCCCCATCCACTTCACGTCCCGGCCGGACGCGTGGGAGGAGCTCCTGACGGCCCTGGGCATGGCCAAGACCGTGGATGAGGGCCCGTGGCGGGAGTTCGACGCCGGTGCCGGCCGGCTGGCACTGCATCAGGCGGAGGCAGGTGCCGCTGACGACGGCATGACGGCCCTTGGCGTTGAGGTGCGCGATCTGGCGGAGTTCGCCCGGCGCACCAACCTCGCCGTGGCCGAATCCGAAACCACCACCGCCGACCTCATCACCGCCGATCATGGCGAGTCCTGCCGCGTCACCGGCAAGGACGGCTTCAGCTTCCTCGCGGACAAGGGCGCCCACGGCGCGGTCTGCGCGGAGGCTGACGCGGCCCTCACCGTCGTCGGGGTCTGGTTTACCGCTGATCCGGGCGCGGCCGCGGTGACCCTGCAGGATATCGGCGCCCGCTTCCGCCCGGTCCCCGACGCCGACGAACCGGCAGACTTCACCGCCAAGAACGGCGGGGTGCTGATGGTGCGTCCCGCGTCCGGCAGCCCGCGCTCCGGCCTCGGATTTGAGTACGACGGCGATCTGCGCACCGTGCGCGACCGGCTCACCGCTGCTGGAATCGCCGTGTCCGAGACGGAGGAGGCCTTCGCCAGGACGCTGCACGTGGCCAACCCGGATGCGGCGGAACGCTCCGGCAGCTCCGGCGCCCATGTCGCTCCCACCCTCTGGATCTCCCAGCGGCTCGCCACGCAATAATCCACAGGCGGGATTCCACCGCTTTCAGCGACGCTTTACGCTGATAGCTCACTCCTCACCGGCCCGCACGCGTCCGATGGGGTAGAACTTAACCATGAACGTTCGCACTCCTGACCCGAATCCCGGCTGGCTTTCCGAAGAAGACCTCTTTGAGGCCCGCGGGAGGCTCCCCATGATCTATGTGGAAGCCGTTCCGGTCAGGCTGGACCCGCTGGGATTCGTGAACGAGGTGGGCACGCTGCTGCAGGCCGATGAAGACGGCACCATGATCCGGTCGCTGGTTTCGGGCCGCGTGATCTACCGGGAGACCGTCCGCGCCGCGCTCCTGCGCCACATGGAGAAGGACCTCGGCCCCCTCGCCTTCCCTCAGCTCCCCATCAGCCCGGTGCCTTTCACCGTGGCCGAATACTTCCCCGCCCCGTCCCACACCGGCTTCACCGATGACCGCCAACACGCCGTATCGCTGGTGTACGTCATTCCCGTGACCGGCGAATGCGAGCCCCGCCAGGACGCCCTGGAACTGACCTGGATGACGCCTGAGGAAGTGCTCAGCCCCGACGTGCAGCTCGAGTTCAGCGGAGGCCGCGGTGCCCTGATCCGCCAGGCGCTGGCCTTCGCCGGAGTGGGCTTCTAAGCCCCGCGCGAAACCCCGGGGTCCCCGACTTCCGGCACCTGCCTTTGTAGACTGTAGGGCGGACCGCAAGAGAATTTAAGGACTTCCATGACCGAAACCCCAGTCTCCCGGTACTACAGCGAACAGCAGGCTGACTCTTTGACCACCGGCGATCAGCTCCTCCTGCCGGACGGTGAACGGACCGCGGAAATCCAGCAGGTGGAGCTTGAGTCCGATGACTACGGGGCCCCCGCCCTGATCCTGGCCAGCCTTTCCGGCGGCGGCACAGTGCGCATCGCCGCAGGCTCAGCCGTGAAGATCGTGAATACCAGCGCCCTTGACGAAACGCCTGACGCCGGCGCGCCGCTGTCCCTGGCCGTGGAACCCTCCGCGACGGAACCGGAGGAAGCCCCGGCGGCTCCCGCCGTCGTCGTACCTCCCCTGCCTGCGATTCCGCCCGCCGTGAGCGGGCCAACCGCGGCAGAGCTTGCACGCATCCCTGAGCCGCAGGGCACGCCCGAAGCCGTCGTGGAAGCTGCTGCAGAAGCACACCCCGACGCCGGAGGGGTGCTGCTGCTCGCCGACAAGCTGACCAAAGGCATCAACTTCAAGTCCGGAAGCTGCCTCAAAGACCTCAGCGACCTGGCGCACGAACTGTTCATCACGCTCAAGGATCCTGACGGTGCGCTGGCGGTCGCGGACCTGCTCAACGTCCTGCCGTTCGACGGAAACCCGGGCAGATGGGCGTCCGTGGAGGCCTCCCTCGCCCTGTCCAGCTACATTTGCCGCCAGGACCGGCAGGAGGACCGCGCCGAGGTCTATGAAAAGCTGCTGCGCTCTCCGGAGAACCAGGAAACGGACCCCTTCAAGTCCCGGATGAATGCCAAGATCCGCCAGCGTTCCCTGAATGAACCGAACCTGTACGACAAAGAAATCTTCCGTTCCATCGACAACTCCAACCACGAGGCCGAGCGGGAGTGGCGGCTGTTGCGGCTTGAGTCCCTGCTTTTCCTGCGGGCCCACGGCGGATCGGAAACCATTGGCGCCGGCGAACTACAGCGCCGGATCAGCAACGAACTCGAGGCCGTCAGGGCCTGAGCGGTCCGGGTGAGGGGAATTCCCCCTACCCGGGGCCGCGCCTGCGTTGTACATTCGGGCTATGACGAACAATCTGAGCGTAGTAATCAATGCTGATGCGCCGCAGGTTTGGACCATGCTGCGCGAACCGGCCAAAGTAGCGCAGTGGCATGGTTGGGAGGCCGACGAACTCGCTGCCGAGATCCATGAGATCTACTTCCACAAGGACGTGGTTGAAGCCCCGGACCACACCAGCCTGACCACTCACGGCGGGGACGTCTTCGACCTGAAACCGGTGCCCGGCGGGACATTGGTCAGCGTCACCCGGGCAGCACTGGACCACAACTCCGAGTGGGCGGCCTGGGACGAGGACATCACCCAGGGCTGGCTGACTTTCCTCCAGCAGCTCCGCTTCGCCCTGGAACGCCATCCCCACGGCAAGCGGCACACCCTGTTCTTCGAGTTTCCCGGCGGGAAAAGCTCCGCCATCGACAAACTGGGGCTGTCCGGCGTACCCGCTCCCGGGGAGCCGTACGAGCTGACGCTGGGGACCGGCGAGGAAATCTCCGGGAAGGTCTGGTACCGCACCAACCACCAGGTGGGCCTGACCGTCCACAGCTATGCGGAGCACGGGGACGGCCTGCTGATCGTTGCCGATCAGCCCGTCATCGACGACGTCCGGCCCGAGGGTGGGTCCCTGGTGATCGTCTCCACGTACGATCTGGGCGCCCACAGGCTGGAGGCCATCAATTCGCACTGGGATGGCTGGCGGGCTGAGAACTACCCCACATCAGACGCGCTCCACTGAGGGAACAGGACCGATAGCTGGCACACTGGAACCGTGCCAGCCAACCCCTCCCCAGCCATGCCCGCCGCCGCGACGTCCACACCCGCGGCAGCGGCTGAGCAGTCGCAGTTCTCGTTCACCGTTGGCACCCGCCTGGCCGGGCGCTGCGCGCCGTCGTCCGCCCAGGAGGCCGCCAACGGCGGCGAATTCCTGGGCCGCACCGGGACCATCAGCACGCCGCACGGTGAGATCCGGACGCCGGCTTTTATCGCCGTCGGGACCAAGGCCACCGTGAAGTCAGTCCTGCCGGAGTCCATGGCGGAGCTCGGGGCGCAAGCGCTCCTGGCCAACGCGTACCACCTGTACCTCCAGCCGGGCGCGGACATCCTGGACGAGGCCGGCGGGCTGGGCGCCTTCATGAACTGGCAGGGCCCCACCTTCACGGACTCCGGCGGGTTCCAGGTGATGAGCCTGGGCTCCGGGTTCAAGAAGGTCATCGACATGAAGTCGGTGGACGCCTCCGGTCCGGACGACGCCGTGGCGCCCGGCAAGGAACGCCTGGCCCACATCGACGACGACGGGGTGTGGTTCAAATCGCACCTCAACGGCGACCGGCACCGCTTCTCCCCCGAAATCTCCATGCAGGTCCAGCACCGGATCGGCGCGGACATCATGTTTGCCTTCGACGAGCTGACAACCCTGCAGAACTCCCGTGGCTACCAGGAAGAGTCGCTGGAGCGGACCCGGCTGTGGGCTTTGCGCTGCCTCGACGAGCACTTCCGGCTGACCTCGTCCCGGGTGGGCAAGCCGTACCAGGCACTCTTCGGCGTCATTCAGGGCGCCCAGTACGAGGACCTGCGGCGGAAAGCCTGCCGGGACCTTGGTGCCATGGACTTCGACGGGTACGGGATCGGCGGTGCGCTGGAGAAGGAGAACCTGGGCACGATCGTCCGCTGGTGCAATGAGGAGCTGCCCGAGGACAAGCCGCGGCACCTCCTGGGCATCTCCGAACCGGACGATATCTTCACCGCGATCGAGAACGGCGCCGACACCTTCGACTGTGTCTCGCCCACCCGGGTGGCCCGCAACTCCGCGTTCTACACGCCGCAGGGCCGCTTCAACCTCTCCGGTGCCAAGTACAAGCGTGACTTCGGGCCGCTGCAGGAAGGGTGTGACTGCTACGCCTGCGCCAACTACTCCCGCGCCTACATCCACCACCTGTTCAAGGCCAAGGAGATGCTCTCGGCCACGCTGATCTCCATCCACAACGAACGCTTTGTGGTGAAGATGGTGGACGACGCCCGGCTGGCCATCGAGTCCGGCACCTTCTTCGACTTCAAGGCCGAGACCCTGGCGCAGTACTACTCCTGAGCGTTCTCCGCGCCTGGCCCCTTCCGCAGGCGTGCTCCGCGCCGGGTGCTCCGCGCCGTTTCCGTTTCGACGGTTCCCTGCGCACTCGACGGCTGTGAACGTCGTGTGCGCCGGGAACCGTCGAACCGGGCTTGTCCACATAGCAAATCCACGGTCTGCCGCGGCCAGGGCGACCGGTGGAGGCTGGGCCCATGGCAAAAGAATCTACCCGCGGCCTTCCGGTTGGAGCGGACCTGTGGCGGACCGGGGAGCTGCTGGAAGCAGGTCTCAACGCACGGGCCATCGCTGCATTGGTCCGGTCCCAGGACCTGGTCCGGCTCCGGCGCGGCTGCTACATCCGCGGCAGCATCTGGGCGAAGCAGAAGCGATGGGTGCGCAGCCGCCAAGTGATCGCCGCCCATGCCCACGGGACGCTGACGACGTCGGGCGGGGGCTTTGTGTACAGCCACACCTCCGCTGCCAGGCTCCATGCGCTGTACCTGTGGGATGTCGACGATCGCGTCCACATCACGCAGCAAACGTGCCCCTCGCCCGTATCCCATGGCAAGGACGTCGTGGCACACACGCGGACGCTGGAGGCGGAGCCGTCATTTTCGTGGACGGCCTGCCCTGCACGTCGCTGGAGCGGACGGTCGTGGATTGCTGCCTCATGCTGAACTACAGGCAGTCCCTGGTCCTGATGGACCACGCCTTGAGGAAGGGCGCGGATGCGGAGAAGCTCCGGGCAATGTGCTCTGCATTGACTGGAAGAAACGGCGTCCTGGCCCTTCGCCGGGCCATCGAAAACAGCGATGCCCGGTCCGAATCTCCCGGCGAAACGCTCTCCCGCGAGCTTCTCCACCGGCTCTGCATCGAGCCACCCGAACTTCAAGTGGCGGTGTGGTCCGCGGCCGGCCAGCACCGCTTGGACTTCGCGTGGCGGGATAAGAAGGTGGCCTTGGAATTTGACGGCAAGGTGAAGTACTTCGACTACCAGCCCACGGACGAGGCCATCTTCGCCGAACGCCAGCGCGAAAAAGCCTTGATGGCCCTTGGCTGGACCTTCGTCCGGGTCGAATGGAAACACCTGTTCCGCGAACAGGAGTTCAAGATGACCGTCCTCCGGGCACTCCGGAGGCAAGCAGCTGCCTAGGCCCGACCATTTCGCTGGTTCCCTGCACACTCGACGTCGGCGAACGTCGTGTGCGCAGGGAACCGTCGAAACGGCGCCGCGGGGTGGCGCGGGATGGGTGGCCGGGCGCGGAGCGGGGT
>NZ_QAIQ01000620.1 GCF_003061105.1 Arthrobacter sp. HMWF013 | reverse complement strand
CCGCCGCATGGCCTTTTCCCCGTGGATCGCAGCGGGGAACGGACCACGGGACGGGGAAGAGCCACGTGGAAGCTGTTAGCGGGCGGGCGCAGGCTCCAAAGATTCCGATACGGCCGGGGCCGACGCCTTGGTGGGCTCCGCCTCCTCACGGGACTGCCCAGGCGAAGGAGCCGGCGCCGATGTGTTGCGGCCTTCCTTGAGGAAGTAGACCAGGCCGGCCGCCACGGTGGAGGCTGCGGCAAGCGCGAACAGGCCCGGAATGACGCTGCCCGTGGCCTCCTTGATCAGGCCGAAGCCGAACGGGGCCACAAAGCCGCCCAGGTTGCCCAGCGAGTTGATGATGGCGATGGCCGGGGCGAGCACCAGGGGGTGCAGTGCGGACTGCGGGATGGTCCAGAACAGCGGGGATGCACTCTTGAAACCCATGGCGGCGATGGCCAGGAAGACGAGGGCAAGGACAGGGGTGGCCATGGCCGCGGCCAGGGTTCCGACGGCGGCGACCAGGAGCGCGGCCACCAGCAGCGGCCGCTTGGACTTCGCTTTGTCCTGCCATTTGGCGGCGAAATACATGGCGAAGACGGCGCACACCCAGGGGATGGCGGACAGGAAGCCGACGCTCAGGTCAGTGGTCCCCGGAATCTGTTTGACGATGGTGGGCAGCCAGAACGTGTTGGCGTAGATGGAGAGCTGCACGGAGAAGTAGATGCCGCAGAGCAGCAGGATCTGCGGGTTGAGCAGCATCTTCCAGCGGTTGACCTTCCCGCCATCAGCGGTGACGTGCTGCGCGTCCTCGTCGGCGATGGCTTTGGCCAGGGCGGTCTTTTCGCCGGCCGAGAGCCACGTGGCGTCCTGGATCCTGGCATCAAGGAGGAAGAACACCACGATGCCCACCACCACGGAGAGCAGCCCTTCGAAACCGAACAGCCACTGCCAGCCCCGGATCCCCAGTACATCGTGGAGGCTGAGGAGAAGGCCTGCGATGGGACCGGACAATGCCGCGGCGATGGAGGAGCCGGCGATGAAGATGGCCGTCGCCTTGCCCCGCTGGCCGGCGGGTACCCAGCGGGCGAAGTAGAAGATCACGGCCGGGAAGAAGCCGGCCTCGGCAGCGCCCAGGAGGAACCGGAGCACGTAGAACATCATTTCGTTCTGCACAAAAGCCATCAGGAAAGACACGATGCCCCAGCTGACCATGATGCGGGCCAGCCACACCTTGGCGCCGTACTTCTCCATCATGACGTTGCTGGGAAGTTCGAAGATGGCGTAGGCGATGAAGAAGAGGCCTGCGCCGAAGCCGTAGGCCGCAGCACCGATGCCCACATCGGCCTCGAGGTGTTCGTGGGCATAGCCGATGTTGGAGCGGTTGAGCTGGTTGCACACCAGCATCACCAGCATGATGGGCAGCACCCGCTTGAAGAATTTCTTCGTGGCCAGGGCCACATCCGTGACAGCGGTGTCTACAGACTGCATGGGGGAATTCCTTAGGCATTGCGGTGGGGACCAGCGGTCCCCGTGTGGAGTGCTGTGGTCCGCACCACAGCGAGTGCAACCACTGTATTCAGGAATTTCGATGCCCGTCCAACACGGATGTGGCATGACGTGATGCCGTCGCAGCATCACCGAGGGTCAACGCCGGGTGGCTACTCCGCCGGCGGACGCACCGACGCCTTGAACCGGCGTCGTGAGTTCGCCAGGTGACTCCGCATGGCGGCGGCCGCGGCTGTTTCATCGCCATCGGCGATGGCGGCAGCGATGGACCGGTGCTCATGCACCACCTGGTCGAAGTGGTCGCGGGCGTAATGTTCGACGCCGGTCATCAGCCGGGTGCGCGGCATCGCGATCATGGTCTGCCCCAGGGCAGCAAGGCAGTCCGAGTAGAACGGATTCCCTGACGCCGCGGCGATGGCACGGTGGAACTCGAAGTCGAACTTCATGGCGTGGCCCGGGTGATCCGAGCTCGCGGTGAACTGTTCAAGGGCTGCATTGACTGCCCGGAGCTGACGATCGGAGTGGTTGCGCGCAGCCAGCGCGGCGGCCTCCGCCTCCACGCCCATCCGGAATTCCAGCAGGTGGAGGCGGTCCTCGACGCTCGCCACCGGCCGGCTGCCCGGGATGGGCTGGGGACCGTCGTCGGGCGGGGTCAGCGCGAAGCTGCCCCGCCCGCGTTCGGTTTCCACCAGTCCTTCAGCCTGGAGGCGCGTCAGCGCCGAGCGCACCACGGTGCGGCTCACGCTGAATTCGCCCATCAGCGCGTTTTCGCTGGGCAGCTTGTCGCCGGGCTGGATGACGCCGTCCACAATGCGGGTGCGCAGGTCAGCGGCGAGGTCCGCGGTCAGGTTCCGGCTCATGCGTTCAAGATTACGCGCCGAACTCCACGGAATCGGTGGTCCAGGCGCGGGCCTGGTCACTGAGGGTCACGCCGAGGCCCGGGCGGTCCGGAACGATCATGCGGCCGTTCTTTGTTTCGAGGCGTTCGTTGAAGAGGGGATCCAGCCAGTCGAAGTGCTCCACCCAAGGCTCGCGCGGGTAGGCGGCGGCCAGGTGCAGGTGGATCTCCATGGCGAAATGCGGTGCCAGCCCCAGTCCACGCTCATCCGCGAGGGCGGCGAGGCGCAGGAACTGGGTGATGCCGCCGACACGCGGAGCATCCGGCTGGATGATGTCGCAGCCGTTGGCGTTGATGAGGCCCTTGTGTTCGGCAACAGAGGCGAGCATTTCGCCGGTGGCGATGGGGGTGTCCAGGACGTTGGCCAGATGGGCATGGCCTTCGAAGTCGTATGCGTCCAGCGGCTCTTCGATCCAGATGAGGTTGAATTCCTCGAGCTGGCGGCCCATGCGCAGGGCGGTGGCGCGGTCCCACTGCTGGTTGGCGTCGACCATCAGGGGGACGTCCCAGCCGATGTGTTCGCGGATTCCGGCGACGCGGCGCAGGTCCTCGGCGCTGTCCGGCAGGCCCACCTTGATCTTGATGCCGCCGATCCCTTCGTCCAGGAGGACGGTGGCGCGGGCCTTGACCTCGTCCAGGGAGGCGTTGAGGAAGCCACCTGAGGTGTTGTACGTCTGGACGGAGTCACGGTACGAGCCCAGGAACTTGGCCAGCGGGAGGCCGGCGCGCTTGGCCTTGAGGTCGTACAGGGCGATGTCGATGGCGGCGAGGGCCTGGGTGGCGACGCCGGAGCGGCCTACGGAGGCGCCTGCCCACAGGAGCTTGGTGTAGAGCTTGCCGATGTCGTTGGGGTCCTCGCCGATGATGCCTTCGGCGACCTCCTTGGCGTGGGCGTACTGTGCGGGGCCGCCGGCGCGCTTGGAGTAGCTGAAGCCGATGCCGCTGTGGCCCTGCTCGGTGGTGATCTCGGCGAAGAGGAAGACCACCTCGGTCATGGGCTTCTGGCGCCCGGTGAAGACCTTGGCGTCACTGATGGGGACGGCGAGGGGGAGTCTCGCGGTGGAAAGTTTCACGTGGCGGATGAGGTCTACGGTGCTCATGGGTGCTCCTCGAAAGCAGGCTGTCCGGGCTGCATTGCCCTCCTACTTAGAGTACAAGTATCTAACTTGTATTACAAGTAAAAGCCTTCCTGGGTTGCAGCGATAAAACCTCGCGGGGACAGTCGGCTCAGACCAGCCAGGCAACAACCAGCAGCGCGCCCACGCTGAGCACGGTGGTGCAGAGGATGACATCGCGGGCCACGGTGGTGCCGCGGCCATAGGGGGAGGCGAAGAGGAACACGTTCTGGGCGGTGGGCAGCGCGGCCATGATCACGCTGGCGAGGAGATGCTGCCCCTCCAGCCCGAAGACAAAACGTCCCAGGACCCAGACAATAAGGGGCATCCCGGCGATCTTCAGGAATGTGGCAACGAGCGTTTCCGTCCGGCCATCCCCCTTCTGCAACGGCGCCCTGCCGGCCAGGGACAGGCCGAACGCCAGCAGCACCATGGGTACGGCCCCGCCGGCCAGCATGTCGATCGGCTTCTGCAGGAGGTCAGGGGCCTCCCAGCCGGTCAGGGCGACGGCGACTCCCAGCCCCGAGGCGATGATCATCGGATTGCCGAACGGCTGGAGCAGCACCTTCCGCCACGAGATTTTGGAGCCGGACGCCAGGCCCAGCACCGTGAGGTAGAACGGCGCCATGACCAGCAGTTGGACCAGAAGCACGGGGGCGACATGCTGGGCGGTGCCCACGGCATAGAGGGACACCGGAATGCCGATGTTGTTGGCGTTCGCATAGCTGCTGGCCATGGCGCCGACGGCGGTCTCAGCCGCGGGCCGGCGGAAGAACAGGAAACTGAGCAGGCAATACAGAAGCCCCACTATCGCTGCGGAGAGCAGCGCGAGCGGGGCATCGGTTCCCAGGGCGGCGCGGATATCGCTGCCGGCCACAACAGTAAAGAGGAGCGCCGGGTTGGTGATGTAAAACGCCGTGCGGGTCAGGGCGCCCTGGACTTCAGGCCCCAGGATCTTCAGCCGGGCGGCGAAAAATCCCACGGCGATGACTGCGGAGACGATCAGTATGCCGGAGACAACGCCGCCCACAGTGCGCCCTTCTCTTTAATTGTCGGGATTCCGCACGGCCGTCTCCTGTTGCGGGGGAGGGCCGGCCGTGCGGAAGCCGGGTGGTTGAAGTCCCTTCTACCGGACTCTATTTGATGTCCTCACCGGACCAGGCAGGGACGCTTCGGGTCGAAGGTCCAGCCGTCGATGTAGTACTGCATGCCGATGCTGTCATCGCGGGCGTCGAGGCCGTGCTGCAGGTACAGCTCATGCGCCTTGTCCAGGGCGTCGCGGTCCAGTTCGATGCCGAGTCCGGGGGCATCGGGCACCGGGATGGCGCCGTCGCGGATCTGCAGCGGGTTCTTGGTGAGCCCCTGCCCGTCCTGCCAGATCCAGTGCGTGTCCAGTGCCGTGATCTCGCCCGGAGCCGCGGCGCCGGTGTGCGTGAACATGGCCAGCGAGATGTCGAAGTGGTTGTTCGAGTGCGATCCCCAGGTCAGGCCGAACTCGTTGCAGAGCTGCGCGACGCGGACTGAGCCGTGCATGGTCCAGAAGTGAGGATCAGCCAGCGGGATGTCCACGGCGTTGCTGCGGATGGCGTGCGACATCTCCCGCCAGTCCGTGGCGATCATGTTGGTGGCCGTCTTCAACCCCGTGGCGCGGCGGAATTCAGCCATCACCTCGCGGCCGGAGAAGCGGCCCTCGGCGCCGCACGGGTCCTCGGCATAAGCAACGACGCCCTGCATCCTCTTGCCGAGGCGGATGGCTTCCTCCAGGAGCCAGCCGCCGTTCGGGTCGAGCGTCACGCGCGCTTCGGGGAAGCGCTTGGCGAGTGCGGTCACAACGTCAACTTCGTCGTCGCCGGACAGCACGCCCCCCTTGAGCTTGAAGTCGCTGAAGCCATAGCGTTCCTGGGCAGCTTCGGCCAGGGCCACGACCGCCTCCGGCGTCATGGCTTCCTGGCGGCGCAGCTTCTCCCAGCGGTCCGCCGGCGCGTCTTCCACGAGGTAGGGAAGGTCAGTCTTGGCGTGGTCCCCAATGAAGAAGAGGTAGCCGAGCATCGGGACGGAGCTGCGCTGCTGGCCGTCGCCGAGCAGTTCAGCGACGGGGACGCCGAGGAACTGGCCGTGCAGGTCCAGCAGGGCGGACTCGACGGCGGTGACGGCATGCACGGTGGTGCGCAGGTCGAATGTCTGAAGTCCGCGGCCGCCGGCGTCGCGGTCCGCGAACTCGGCCGCGATCTCCCGCAGCAGGGAACGGTAGCGGGCCACCGGCTGCCCGGTGATGAGGGTCCCGGCTTCCTCGATGGTGTTCTTGATTTTCTCGCCGCCGGGAACTTCGCCGAGGCCGGTCCTGCCGTCCGAGTCGGTCACTATGGCGATGTTCCGGGTGAAAAACGGCCCGTGGGCACCGCTGAGGTTCATCAGCATGCTGTCGTGGCCGGCGACCGGGACGACCTCCACGCGGGCGATGGTTGGCTGGTTGCTCATGCGTTGACCTCTGCATCTGCAGCGACGACGGTGCCGTCGATGCGGCGGTTCAGGTGCCAGGGGTTTTCATCCTGCAGTGATGCTGGGAGGAGTTCCTGGGGGATGTTCTGGTAGGCGACCGGGCGGAGGAAGCGGTTGATCGCGAGGGTGCCGACCGAGGTGGTACGGGTGTCGGAGGTGGCGGGGAAGGGGCCGCCGTGGACCATGGCGTGGCCGACT
>NZ_QAIQ01000619.1 GCF_003061105.1 Arthrobacter sp. HMWF013 | reverse complement strand
TACCTGGGCAGGGAATACCTCCTGATCTTCTCCACGTCATCTTCCGAGGCGGCCCTGCCCCGCCTCATCGCCAAGATGGAGCACCTCGGAGTCTCCAAGCCGGTTGTCGGCGTCACCGTCCCCACGGGCTACTCCTTCAACCTGGACGGCACCGCCATCTACCTGACCATGGCGTCCCTGTTCGTGGCCAACGCCATGGGCACGCCGCTTGACCTGGGCGCCCAGGTGTCCCTGCTCATCTTCATGATCATCGCTTCCAAGGGTGCAGCCGGCGTGACCGGTGCAGGCCTGGCGACGCTCGCCGCAGGGCTCCAGGCACACAAGCCCGAGCTCCTGGGCGGCGTGGGCATGATCGTCGGCATCGACCGCTTTATGTCCGAAGCCCGTGCGCTCACCAACTTCACCGGCAACGCCGTTGCCACGCTGCTGATCGGAACCTGGGTCAAGGAGATCGACAATGACCAGGTGGGACGTGTCCTCTCCGGCGATCTTCCCTTCGACGAGCAGACCATGATCGCGGGCCACGGTGAGACTGCAGGCCACGGTGCTGCCGACGCAAAGCCGGTACCTGCCACCGTCTAGGAAGCTTCAACAGCACCACACGGAATGCCCGTCCAGCCCCCGGCAGGACGGGCATTCCTGGGTGAATGGGGCTAACCTTCGACCTCAACCAGAAGGTCAAGGCTCAACATTCGTGCAAAGTCAAGTTCCGCCGTTTACCGTGTCGGCCCCTGTAGCCTTGAAAGAAGAAGGAACGGCGCTGGGCATCCAGCGGCAAGAAGTCACCGTCATCGAAAGTGTGGATAGATACGTGAGCAGCGAACAGGGTTCGGCAACTCTGGAGGGCACGGAACTCGACCTGGAAGACGCCGTGATGGGCCCCACGGGGCGTCCGTACCGCGAATTCCCGGAACCTGCGCCGCTTTCCTCCCACGGTCCGGCACGCGTCATAGCCATGGTCAACCAGAAGGGCGGCGTGGGTAAGACCACGTCCACCATCAACCTGGCCGCGGCCCTGGCTGAATACGGCCGCCGGGTCCTGCTGGTGGACTTTGACCCCCAGGGTGCGCTTTCTGCCGGCCTCGGCATAAATCCCCATGAACTGGACCTCACCGTCTATAACGTCCTGATGGACCGCAAGGTGGACATCCGCGACGCCATCCACCAGACGGGTGTTGAGAATGTAGACCTGCTTCCAGCCAACATTGACCTCTCGGCCGCCGAAGTCCAGCTTGTCAATGAGGTAGCCCGCGAGCAGGTCCTGGACCGGGCGCTGAAGAAAGTGGAGGACGATTACGACGTCGTCCTTATCGACTGCCAGCCCTCGCTGGGCCTGCTGACAGTCAACGCCCTGACCGCTGCGCACGGCGTGATCATTCCGCTGATCTGCGAGTTCTTCGCGCTTCGCGCTGTTGCCCTCCTGGTTGAGACCATCGACAAAGTCCAGGACAGGCTGAACCCCCGCCTGCAGGTCGACGGCGTACTTGCCACCATGTACGACTCCCGCACGCTGCACAGCCGCGAGGTCATCACACGGCTGGTGGAAGCCTTCGGTGACAAGGTCTTTGAGACAGTCATCAAGCGTTCCATCAAGTTCGCCGACGCCACCGTTGCCGCTGAGCCGATCACCACCTATGCGGGAAACCATATCGGCGCCGACGCCTACCGCCGCCTGGCCAAAGAGCTGATTTCCCGCGGCGGCGCTCCCTAGCCACGCCGTGGCCGAGTCCAAACCCGGCTTCGAAGTCCGGCTGGCCAATTTCACCGGTCCTTTCGACCTTCTGCTCGGCCTGATCGCCAAGCACCAGCTGGACATCACCGAGGTGGCGATCGCCACCGTCACCGATGAGTTCATCAAATACATCCGGAACCTCCAGAAACTGGGCGGGGACTGGGCGCTGGATGAAGCGAGCGAATTCCTGGTCATCGCGGCCACGCTGTTGGACCTCAAGGCTGCCAGGCTCCTGCCGGCCGGCGAAGTGGAGGATGAGGAAGACATCGCGCTGCTCGAAGCGAGGGACCTTCTCTTTGCCAGGCTTCTCCAATACAAGGCGTTCAAACAGGTGGCCGGCCTGATGGCAGAGACCCTGGAGCAGGAGGCCCAACGGTTTCCCCGCCAGGTGGCACTCGAGGAGCACTTCGCCGCCATGCTTCCCGAGCTGGTGTGGAAGCACTCGCCCCAGCAGTTCGCGCAGCTGGCCGAAGCCGCCCTGAAACCAAAGGCCGCGGCGCCCACCGAAGTCGCTCTCGACCACCTGCACGGCGGCACCGTCAGCGTCAAGGAGCAGGCCGAGATCCTGGGCCTGCGGCTTCAGCTGGGGAAGCCGTTGTCGTTCCGGGCATTGATTGCCGATGCCGGGTCCACCCTTGTGGTTGTCGCCAGATTCCTGGCGTTGCTGGAGATGTTCCGGGACAAGGCAGTGGCCTTTGACCAGCTCTCGCCGTTGGGGGACCTCACCGTGCACTGGACTGTTGACGGCCAGGACTGGTCCGTTGAAAACCTGAGCGAAGAATATGAGGAGCAGCCGTGACCACCGACACTCCGTACCCTGAAGATGAGGGCGTTGTGGACTTTCAGGACCTTCCCGGCGGAGCGAAGGCCGCGCTTGAGGCTGTCCTCATGGTGCTGGACCAGCCGGCAACGGCAACCGAGCTGGCCGCGGGCCTGAAGCTGACGGTCGCCGCCGTTGAAG
>NZ_QAIQ01000618.1 GCF_003061105.1 Arthrobacter sp. HMWF013 | reverse complement strand
TCCGCAGCCGGGCCGATGAACCGTTCATGCCGGCTCAGCTTCCGCAGCGGCGCGGCTTCCCGCAGTTCCGCCCATCCGCTGCTTCGCTGTGTTGGTTCCTGCCCCGATGGCCACGTGCGTGGTGGCCTTGGCCAGCCCAAACTGCGGCATGCCGTTGTAGACCACCTCGATCCCGGTGGCAGGAACCTGGTAGGTCTCGTGCCAGACTCCGACGTCCCCCGTGCCGGAGAGCTCCTTCATAAAGCGTCGCCAAGGTTCCAGGTGGGGTGACTCGCGGTCTGCGGCGAACTTTCGCAGGTGCTCCGGGCTCTCCCAGTAGCTGAGCAACATCGTGGTCCGTCCGAACCACTGCTCATAACCGAGCATGCCCGCCGCCGGGTCTGCGGCCAGGTGCTGCAGCATCCGCGGCATGGCGGCCGCCACTTTGCCCACGGTCCCCAATTTCCACCAGCGGTTCGCGCGCATGCCGATCAGGAAAACCGTTACAGATTCCCGTTCCGGGTCAGCCGTATAGCGGCCGGGAAACACCTTCTGCGCCATGACAACTCCTTCGGTCAACAAATGCATAACCTTGTTTCATAACAGCGTTATGAAACAAGGTTATGAAACAATGAACCCTATGGCAAGACCCATCGTGCATACCGATTCCCTGCGGCATGAATTGCTGGCCGTCACTGCCGAGCTGGTGGACCGCGATGGCCCGGCCCGGGTAACGCTGCGGGATGTGGCAGCTGCCGCCGGGACATCCACCTCCGCCGTCTACTCGCTGTTCGGCGGAAAATCACAGCTCCTCACCGCCGTGGTGGACGACG
Source organism: Arthrobacter sp. HMWF013 (assembly GCF_003061105.1). Classification (GTDB taxonomy): domain Bacteria; phylum Actinomycetota; class Actinomycetes; order Actinomycetales; family Micrococcaceae; genus Arthrobacter. The sequence goes on along the minus strand of NZ_QAIQ01000618.1, from coordinate 1,944 downwards.
GGTTCCGGTCCTTCCACGATTCGCAGGCGGCAGCGGCGGAAGAGGGCCTGCAGGGCCTCGGCGTGGCATACCGGGCGTGGGCCCTGGAGCATCGGGCGCTCTACCGGCTGATGTTCGGCGGAGCCCTGGCAGCTTACGTTGATTGCCAGCCAACTCCCGATGTTGCCGCTGATGCCATGGTGCCGCTGATCGCTGCCGTCGCCGGAGCCCAGGCCGCCGGCAGGCTGCTGCCGGCACCCGCGGAGATGGTCGCCGTCGCAATCTGGGGACAGGTCCACGGCCTGGTGAGCCTGGAGCTTGCTGAGGTGGGGCCGCCGGATGCGGACTGGGCCGCCGTGTACAACGCAGCCCTCGACGCCGTCGCCCGCGGCTGGGCCGCCTGACACCCACAGCCGCCGGAGCCGGCAGGTGCCCGGGTGCAGAAGCTCCCGAGGCGCTTAAATACCTGCGACCCGCCCAATACCTGACGCTGCCACATTTCGGGCGCGCCGGATATTTAGCGGGTCGCAGGTGTCCTGCCGGTCGGTGGCTGCGGTTCCCAGAAGCCTTCGCTCCCTAGGCGTAGACCTTTCCGAGGAAACCGGCCCAGGCCGTAGCGGTAGCTTCGGAGTCACCGCTGCCGCTGAAGTCGTGGACGGTCATGCCCACCGGGGCGCCGAATGCATTGCGGCCAAAGAACCGGTACATGGCATCCGCCGTCCGCAGCCCCAGGAAGTGCTCGTTGGAGAAGTCCACTTCGCCGGAAAGCTGGCCGACGCCGTCGACGTCGAGCTCCACAGCGGAACCCTGTGCCGCACCGTCCACACCCAGTGCTTTCTTCAGCCGAGTGAACCCGTCGGTACTTTGCGAGGCCGCCGGGCCCTGGATATCGGTGAACACCACCGGCTTGCCGTCGAAGTGCTGCAGGTACTGGCCCAGGGTGTGGAGGTAGAACTCGGTGTGGCGGGTGGCGCCGTCGTACTGTTCATCCCAGTTGTCCGTCAGGATGCCGCTGTGGACATAGTGGAGCCGGGCGCGTCCGCCGTCGAGCGGTTCCAGCACATGTTCCAGCTGGTTGAACCAGCCATCGGGGCCGTCCATCCGGGAGACGAGGTGGGTGGGGTACTCCTGCACGGTCTTGACGTCCGGCCACTGGTCCGTGGGGAACATCCACGCCGGCGTCCCCTGAGTGACGGCTTCCCAGACCCGCTCGGGAGTGCCCGGCAGTTCGGTGTCGTAAACGATCTCGAATTCACGCTTGTCAGTCATTGTCCTGTTCCTTCGCTGTAAGGGGGTTGATGGGGGTTTTAAGAACGGGATGAAGGGCGACGACGAGCCGGTGCTTCCGGCCTCCCCGCGCCGGGGTGCCGCCGGACGAGGTGGCATCCGGGCCGGCGCTCGCGGCCGCCGTGCCGCCGTCGTGATATTTGTCCACCAGGCGCGTGACGGCGACGCCGAGTTCCTCGGCAAAAGCAGCCCGGTCCGCCGCAGTCCGGAAGGTGATCTCGCCGTCGATCGCGAAAGTGGCGAGCTTCTGCCGTGCCGCAGCCGCCCCGGCAATCAGCTTTCCCACTTCCTGGACCATCCGGCCGGCGAGGGCCAGCAGCCAGAAGGCCGAAAAGTGATCCGAGAACCGGTGCGGATCGGGCGCCACAGAGGCCAGCGCCACGGGGGAAATCAGGTACGAGGCCGCCGTCGCCTGGAGCACACGCTCAGTCACGTTCCCCTTGCGCCGCTCCTCCACCAGCTCCACCAGCCCATGCCGCTCGAGGGCCTTAAGGTGGTAGTTGACCTTCTGCCGCGGCAGGCCCACCTTGGCCGCAAGCTGCGTGGCCGACCCGGGCTGGGCGAGCTCCTGGAGGATACGCGTCCGGATCGGGTCCAGCGACGCCTCCGCCGCGGCCGGATCCTCGATCACTTCGATGTCCAACATGCTTCCATCTTCGCAACCGACAACTTTTATTG
>NZ_QAIQ01000617.1:4012-4652 GCF_003061105.1 Arthrobacter sp. HMWF013 | reverse complement strand
GGTGAACCGGTACGCACTGATCTACCGGACGAACACCGCCAAGCGGCCGGAGACCCGGGCAGCGCGGATAGCTTCCTTTGTGGAGATGCTGGCACGCGGCGAGACGCTGTATCCGCAGAAAAGGAAGCCTGCGGCGGACCACTGAGGTTGGTGACCGACTAAGTCACCGTAGGGACAAGGTCAGGCAACGGCGGGATCGAAGGGAAATGCCACGCCTTCGCCCACCACCCGGAGGCACAGTTCCATTCCCGGCCTCGCGATCGACGCGTTCCAGTGCCGGATGGTGATGATTTCGCCGCCGCCGGGGTAGCGGTGATCGGCGCCGCTGGCCAGCTCAGGGGGCACGGCGAGTTTCAGCCGCACCGTGGTTTCCGGGCCGAAGTAGTCGGTGTCCACCACCACGCCGCGGATGGGGCCGTCCTCGGCGATGCGGATCTGCTCGGGCCGGAGCATGAGCTGCACCAGGCCCTGGGCCGGCGGGCGGCGGACGGGGATGCCGCCCAGGGAGCAGGTGGCAAGCGTGCCTTCCATCCAGGCATCCAGGATGACGGCATCGCCCAGGAATTCGGCGGTTTCACGGTCTGCGGGCTTGGTGTAGACCACGAACGGGTTGCCGATCTGGGCCAGCTTGCCGCCACGC
>NZ_QAIQ01000617.1:0-4002 GCF_003061105.1 Arthrobacter sp. HMWF013 | reverse complement strand
GGTCGTGGGTGACCAGGATGGTGGTGACGCCGGCCTCGGCCAGGACCTTGGCCACGGCGCGCCTTGTGGCCACGCGGAGGCCTGCGTCCAGGGCTGAGAACGGCTCATCCAGCAGCATCAGTTCGGGTTCGCGGGCCAGCGCGCGGGCCAGGGCCACACGCTGCTGCTGCCCGCCGGAGAGTTGGTGCGGCCGCCGCCGGCTCATGCCCTCGTCCAGGGAAACCATCGCCAGGAGTTCGCTGATCCGCGCCTGCACGGCGCTGCGGCCACCGGGAAGTTTCCGCGCATCCAGGCCGAACGCGATGTTCTGGCCCACGCTCAGGTGCGGGAACAGGGCGCCGTCCTGGGCCACGTATCCGATGTGGCGTTTGTGGGCGGGCAGCCAGACGCCGTCGCCTGCGACCTTGGCGCCGTTGAGCGAAATGCTGCCTGTGGCCGGGTGTTCGAAGCCGGCGATCAGCCGCAGGAGGGTGGTTTTGCCGGAGCCGGATGGTCCCACGATGGCGGTGGTGCTGCCCTTGGCCACGGACAGGTTGACGCCTTTGAGGACGGCCTGGGAGCCGAAGTTCTTGGTGACATCGGTGATGGTCAGGTGGCTGTTGGTGCTTGGTGCCACCGATGCCGCGATCCGGGGTTCGGGAAGCCTGGAGGGGGATTGTTCGGTCACTGTCCGGCCGCTTTCTTGGACTGCTGGAAGAGCAGGTAGGTCATGGGGGCCGAGAGCAGGATCATCAGCAGGGCGTACGGTGCCGCTCCGGCGTAATCGATCTCGCTGCTCTTGGACCAGAATTCGGTGGCGAGCGTCCGGGTCCCGTTGGGGGAGAGGAGCAAGGTGGCGGTGAGCTCGTTGGCGATCGCGAGGAACACCAGGGCGGCTCCGCCGGCGGCGGCCGGAGCCGTGAGCCGCAAGGTCACCCGGATGAACGAGAGCAGCGGCGGTTTGCCCAGGGCCTGGGCGGCCTCGTCCAGTTCCTTGGGGGCCTGGGCCAGGCCTGCGCGGAGGTTGACCAGCGCCCTCGGCAGGAACAGCAGGACGTAGGCGGCCACGAGCAGGCCCGCGCTCTGGTAGACGCCGGGCACCAGCCGGATGCTGACCGTCACGAAGGCGAGGCCCACCACGATCCCGGGCAGGGAACTGGTGACGTAGTTCGAAAGCTCCAAAGTCTTGCTGAACCAGCCGGGGTGCCGGACGGCCAGGTAGGCCATCGGGAACGCGACGACAGTGGTCACCGCGGCGCCGGCCAGGCCGTAGCCCAGCGTGGTCAGGAGGGCCGGCAGGAACTCGTCCGCCGCCCAGATGGCCGGGCCGCCGGCGGCGATCCAGCGGAGGACGAAGAACAGCGGGAGCCCGAACGCCAGGGCCGTCAGCGCAAGCAGCGCCAGTTGGGCGGGAACCTGGTATGCGTGCAGCGGCAGCCGCAGTGCCTTGGCCTGGGCACCGGAGCCCACCCGGGCGTAGCGTGCCGTTCCGCGGCCGCGGGACTCCACCACCAGCAGGATCAGGCAGAAGAACACCAGGACGCTCGCCAGCATGTTTCCGGCGGTTCCGTTGAAGGTGGACTGGTACTGCACCATGATCGCGGTGGTGAAGGTGTCAAAGCGGATCATGGCAAAGGCGCCGTATTCGGCGAGCAGGTGAAGGCCCACCAGGAGCGCGCCGCCGGTCATGGCGATGCGCAGCTGCGGCAGGACCACCCTGAAAAAGACCCGCCAGGCGCCGAGCCCCAGCGCGGCGGCGGACTGTTCGATCGCAGGGTCCAGGCGGCTGAGTGTTGCGGCCGCCGGAATGTACACGAGCGGGAAGTAGGAGAGGCTGGCGATCAGGACGCCGGAGCCGAGCCCCTCCAGCGACGGAATGGCCGAAACCCAGGCGTAGCTGTTCACAAACGCGGGGATGGCCAGCGGCGCCGCCAGCAGCACGGCCCAGATTTTGTGGCCGCGCAGCTTGGTGCGTTCCACCAGCCAGGCACCGCCGACACCCAGGACAAGGCACAGCGGCACAGTCACCAGCATCAGCAGCACGGTGTTAAGCAGGAGCTCCCCGACGCGCGGCCGGAAGATCAGTCCGACGGCGGTGTCCCACCCGGTCACTGCCGTCATGTAGACGACGTAGCCCAGCGGAACGAGGGAAAACAGTGCGATCAGCACCGCCAGGATGGACACGACGGAAACGCCGAAAGGCGGGCGGGGGCTTTTGCCCCGGCCCGCCGTCGTCGTGCTCCCCGTGGAAGGGGGAGCCGATAGATCAGTGGTCACAGAATTACAGCAGTCCTGCCTTGGTCATGAGCTCGGTGACCTTGGTGGAGTTCAGCTTCGCCGGGTCCACTGTGGGGGCCTGGAGATCAGCCAGCGGGACAAGCTTCTCGTTCGCCGGTACGTCAGAGGCGATGGCGTACTCGAAGGAGGTGCCCTTCTGCAGCACTTCCTGGCCCTTCTTGCCGGTGACGAACTTCAGGAAGGCCTGGGCAGCTGCCGCGTTCTTTGCGGTTTTCAGCACGCCGCCGCCGGAAACGGACACAAATGCGCCCGGGTCCTGGTTCTTGAAGTAGTACGGGGTGACGTTCTTGGAGTTCTCGCCGGTCTTGGCCTGGTCACCGTAGTAGTAGTAGTGGTAGATCAGGGCGGCGTCGACTTCACCGGCGTTGACTGCCTTCATGGCAGTGCTGTTGCCCTTGTAGGCCTTGAAGTTTTCCTTCATGCCCGTGAGCCACTCGTCGGCTGCGGCCTCGCCCTTGAGCTCGACCAGGGCGGCAACGATGGCCTGGAAGTCAGCACCCGACGGGGATGCGGCCCACTTGCCCTTCCACTCAGGGTTGGCGAGGTCCAGCATGGACTTCGGCAGCTGGTCTTCGGTCAGCTTGGCTTTGTCGTACACCAGGACAGTGGAGCGGGCGGCGATGCCGGTCCACTTGTTGGTGCTGGGACGGTACTCTTCCGGAACCTGCTCCACGGTGGCTGCATCGACATCGGCGAAGAGGCCCGCGTTTTCAACCTGCGCCATGGCGGGCGAGTTTTCGGTGAGGAAGACATCAGCCGGGGATGCTGCGCCCTCCTGGACAATCTGGTTGGACAGCTCCGTGTCCGAACCCTGGCGCATGGTCACCTTGACGCCGGTCTCAGCCGTGAAGGCGTCGATCCATTCCTTGGTCAGGCTTTCGTGCTGGGCGTTGTACACCGTGATCTCACCGGAGACCTTGGCGTCAGCCGAGGCGGAGGGTGCGGTGGTGGCTGCCGGGGAGGTGCTGCCGCCACAGGCGGTCAGTCCCAGGGCTGCGGTGGCGGCGAGTGCGATACCGGCCAGGGCGCTGTTGCGGATCTTCATTGAGGCTACTTTCTGGGGAAAAAGTGTTGTGGACCGATGGTCCGGGTAAGCCGGGAAGGGGGCTGGCTCACTCGAGAAACTGTAGGTTAGCCATACCTAAGGTACCAAGCCCGATCCGCCAGAAGTGATCAGGATCACATCAATTACGTAACTGTTGCGTGACTTAATTACCCGGCGCCTTGTGGCGGAAGAGTCGCGGCGGCCTCCAGGACCATCCAGGCCTGCAGCTGGGTGGAAAGTTCGACGGCGGCCCCCGGGGGATAGGTCGCCCCGGCCGGTTGCGTGGCGTGGATGGAGAAGATCACGTTGCCCTGGCCCGGGGTGGCGTGTTCCGGCCGCCGGCCGGCCCAGAACGCTTCGGCCGTGGCCAGTACGAGTTCCGCGGCAGTGGACCGGGCGGACGCGGGAAGCCGGTCATCGAGGGCGGCGAGTGCCAGGTAACGGCAGAGGATCCCGGTGAAGAGTCCGCCGTCGCCCGTTCCATCGCACCGCAGGACCCGCGCGGGCGCGGCGGGGGACGCCGCATCAGGGGCAGCGCCGGGAACCGGGGCAGGCACTGTCAGGTGCCGGGCCACGGCCCCGATGACGTCTGCGGCCCGGGCCAGGTTTGCTTCGCCGCCAAGTTCCAGCAGCGCTCCGAGTACAGGCCCTTGGTTGTAGGTGTAGATGGTGCCTTCCAC
>NZ_QAIQ01000616.1 GCF_003061105.1 Arthrobacter sp. HMWF013 | reverse complement strand
GCGGTCTGATGGTCTCCAACCGGTACCGCCACCTGCTGGACGGAACGCGGCTGGCCGATTCCGTCACCGTGGATTTCCACAAGACGTTCTTCCAGCCCGTCAGCTCCAGCGCCCTCCTGGTCAGGGACCGCACCATGCTGGAGCACGTCACCTACTACGCGGACTATCTGAACCCGGAAAGTGCAGCTCTCGCCGAGGTCCCCAACCAGGTGGACAAGAGCATCCAGACCACGCGGCGTTTTGACGCGCTCAAGCTGTGGATGACCCTGCGTATCATGGGCGCTGACGCGATCGGCGCACTGTTTGACGAAGCCATCGATCTCGCCACCCGGGTGGGGTCCCTGCTGGCAGCCGACGACGACTTCGAGCTCGCGGCCGATCCCCAGCTCAGCACCCTGGTCTTCCGCTACAGGCCACGCATCCCCGGTTCCGGTCCCGCCAACCCCGCCCGCATGCTCTCCGAGGATGCAGCCGACACCCTCAACCTGGCCATCCGCGCAGCAGTTTTCGCCTCCGGCGAGGCCGTGGTGGCCGGCACGAAAGTGGCCGGCAGGCACTACCTCAAGTTCACCCTCCTCAACGCCGAGGCCAGCCTGGGGGACATCAGCGACATCATCGGACTGCTGCGCCGCACCGGCGCCCAACTGCTTGCCAGCACAGCCACAGCGGAGGCAACCGCATGAGCACCTCCACTGAACCCCGCATTTACGATCTGGCCGGCATCGGCGTCGGGCCCTTCAACCTCGGCCTCGCCGCGCTCAGCGAACCGGTGGACGGGCTGGACTGCATTTTCCTGGAACAACGCGGGACCTTTGACTGGCACCCAGGCATGATGCTGGAACCTGCGCACCTGCAGGTGCCGTTCATGGCGGACCTGGTGACGCTCGCGGACCCCACCTCGCGGTACTCGTTCCTGAACTTCCTCAAAGAGACCGGGCGCCTCTACCGCTTCTATATCCGGGAAAACTTCTACCCGCTGCGCGCGGAGTACAACCAGTACTGCCAGTGGGTGGCCGGCCAGTTGCGGTCCGTCCGTTTCAGCACCGCCGTGGTTGATGTGGCGTACGACGGCGGCGTGTACCGGCTGTCAGTGGAGGGTCCCCGGGGTCCGGAGGTACTGCTGGCGCGGCGGCTGGTGCTGGGCACCGGCACATCACCGTTTGTCCCGGCGTCCTGTGACGGAATAGTCGATGCCGCCGTGAACGGGGGCGGGGGACTGGTCCTCCACAACACCGACTACCTGTCGAGGAAGAGTGAGCTGCAGGCAAAGCGCAGCATCACCATCGTGGGCAGCGGCCAGAGCGCCGCGGAAATCTACTGTGAGCTCCTGCAGGAAATCGACGTCCACCGCTACCAGCTGAACTGGGTCACCCGGTCAGGGCGTTTCTTCCCGCTTGAGTACACCAAACTCACGCTGGAAATGACGTCGCCGGAATACGTGGATTACTTCCACGGGCTGCCGCAGGACCGGCGCGACGGCCTTATCAGGAGCCAGAAGAACCTGTACAAGGGCATCAACTCCGAGCTGATCGATGCCATTTACGATCTCCTCTACACCAAGAGCCTTTCCGGGCTGGTGGACACACAGCTCCTGACGCATTCGTCGCTGACGGGCGCCAGCTGGAACGCGGCGGGAGGCTCCCACACCCTGCAGCTCCGGCACGAGGAACAGGGCGCCGATTACACGCTGGACACTGAGGCCGTGGTCCTGGCCACCGGCTACACCTACCGCGAGCCGGGATTCCTCACCGGCATCCGGGACCGCATCGCCCGGGACTCCGCGGGCAGGTTCGCCGTGGCACGCAACTACAGCACCGGCGTCGAACCCGGGGAAATCTTTGTCCAGAACGCCGAGCTGCATACGCACGGCTTTGTC
>NZ_QAIQ01000074.1 GCF_003061105.1 Arthrobacter sp. HMWF013 | reverse complement strand
TGGTCTTCCGCGTGCAGGGCAGTCTCGGACGCGTGCGCGTGGCCGCCGTCAATGATGTGGTCAGGGATGGGGGGATTCGTCATGGGGGTGTCCTTACAGACGGGGATGTTGGGTGGGCCCACGCCCGCCGGGTTCCCTGGCCGAGCTTGCGAGGCCAGGGGGCGGGTGGGGACTACTTGCTGAGGTTGGCGAGGCGTTCGGGGCTGAGGAGTTCCTCGAGCTGGCCGGCGGTGAGCAGGCCGTGCTCGAGTACGAGTTCGGCCACACCCTTGCCGGTGGCGAGGGCCTCCTGGGCGATGGCGGTGGCTGTGGCGTAGCCGAGGTGGGGATTCAGCGCCGTGACCAGGCCAATTGACTGTTCCACGGTGCGGCGGAGGTGTTCGGTGTTGGCGGTGATGCCCCGGATGCAGCGTGCCGTGAGGGTGCGGCAGGCTGCTTCGAGGTGGGAGATGCTCTTGTGGAGGCTGTGGACGATGATGGGTTCGAAGGCGTTGAGCTGGAGCTGCCCGGCCTCGGCCGCCATGGTGATGGTGACGTCATTGCCGATGACCTCGTAGGCCACCTGGCTGACCACTTCGGGGATCACGGGGTTGATTTTGCCGGGCATGATCGAGGAGCCGGACTGGACTGCCGGCAGGTTGATTTCGCCGAAGCCGGCACGCGGGCCGGAGGAGAGCAGGCGGAGGTCGTTGCAGATTTTGGAGAGCTTCACGGCCACACGCTTGAGCACGCCGGACAGGTGCACGAAGGCGCCGACGTCCTGGGTGGCTTCGATGAGGTCGACGGCGGTGACCAGCGGCAGGCCGGTGATCTCGGCGAGGTGCCGGCAGGCTGCCTCGGCGTAGCCGGGGTGGGCGTTCAGGCCGGTCCCGATCGCCGTGGCGCCGAGGTTGATTTCGTGGATCAGCAGGTCGGCTTCGGCCAGCCGCAGCCGGTCCTCGCCGATGGTCACGGCGTAGCTGCCGAACTCCTGGCCCAGGGTCATGGGGACGGCGTCCTGCAGCTGGGTGCGGCCCATTTTCACCACGGCGCGGAATTCCAGGGCTTTGGCCGCGCAGGCCTCTTCGAGTTCGGCGAGTGCGTCCAGCAGTTCCCGGGTGGCGAACATGGTGCCCAGCTTCACGGCCGTGGGGTAGACGTCGTTGGTGGACTGGCTGAGGTTGACGTGGTCGTTGGGGTGCAGCCGGGCGTAGTCGCCCTTGGGGTGGCCGAGGATTTCGAGGGCGCGGTTGGCGATGACCTCGTTCGCGTTCATGTTCGATGACGTCCCGGCACCGCCCTGGATCACGTCCACCACAAACTGGTCGCTGAGTTTTCCGGCCATCACGTCCTCGCAGGCCTGCCCGATGGCGTTGGCGCGTTCCGCGTCCAGGAGCCCGAGCTCGTGGTTGGTCCGGGCGGCGGCGAGTTTCACGGCGGCAAGGCCGCGGACCAGGTGCATGTTGGAGGACAGCGGCTGCCCGGTGATGGGGAAGTTTTCCACAGCGCGCAGGGTGTGGACTCCCCAGTAGGCGGCCGCAGGGACGTCGCGGTCACCCAGGAGGTCGTGCTCAGAGCGGGTGCCGGGCACGGTATCAATGGGCGCGGCTTCACTAATGGTCAGGTCGGGCATGGTGTCCTTACAGGGCTTCGGTGGCGGGCGTGGACAGGAAATCGAGGGGCTGGAGCAGGCCGACCCGGTGGCCGCCGCCCACAACGGGGGCGGTGCCGATCCCGGCGAGGTTCGCGGTGTCCACGCCGAGGGCATGCAGGACATGGACGGTGGCAGGCATGCGGGCGCGGTCGCCGCCGTCGGAAATTTTCACGGCCACAGCGCGGCCGTCGGGCAGCCCCACGAGCTGCACACCCTCGAAGCCGTCTTTCGCCACGGCGCCCGGGAGGAGCCGCATCAGTTCGGTGACGTCGCGGCGCTCGCCGGCCACCATGTCAGGGTGTTGCCGCATGGCGAGCCCGACGGCGGCTTCCGCCAGTTGCGGGGCGTTCCCGCCGCCGTCTGGGGTGCTGACGGCAGCACTGGCACCGGCGGAGGCCGCAGCGGCGGCGATGGTTCCGAAAGCGCGGGCCATTCCGCCGAGGGTGAGCGCAAAAAGGGGGGTTCCGCAGCCATCGGTGCTGTGGCCCAGCGGCTGCTCACCGGTGAGCTCTTCGACCGTGGCGGCGACCAGTTGCTGCAGCGGGTGGGAGGGGTCGAGGTAGCCCTTGACCTGCCAGCCGTTGATGACGCAGGTGGCAGCCATGGCGGCGTGCTTGCCGGAGCAGTTCTGGGTCAGGCGCGTGGCGTGGAGGCCTGAGCGCAGCCAGTCCTCGCGCTCGCTGGTGCCGTACGGGAGGTCGGTGCTGTTCTCCAGGTCGCCGGCCGTGAGCCCGTGCATGGCGAGGATGCGCTGGGTACCGCCGCGGTGCCTGGCCCCGCCGGAGTGGCTCGCGGCAGTGAGGGCGAGCAGGTCGGCGGGCAGCTTCAGGCCCGCACGGACCATGGCCACGGCCTGCAGGGGCTTGAGCGAGGAACGGGGGTAGAACGGGGCAAGGTGGTCCCCGGCGGCGGCCAGGACTTCGCCGTCCGGGGCGGTGGCGATGACGGAGCCGTAATGGACGCTCTCCACCAGGCCATCGCGGGTGGCAACCACCAGGGGTGAGTGCTGCGGGAGCATCCCGGGCTCTGGTTCGGCGGCGCGCACGGCCGCGGTTTGGGCAGCAGGAAAGGCAGGGGCTGGCATGAAGTCCTCAAGGGAGCCGCTTGGTGAAGCGGGTACGTGACGGGGCGGTTACTGGTGGGAGCGGTTACTTGCTGAGGATGGAGTCGAGGGCGACGCCGACTGCGCGCAGGTGCGTGGCCATGGCCTGGCTGGCTTCCTCCGCGGAGCCGGCCTCGATGGCGGCGAGGATCTGCTGATGCTCGATGTCCGAGGCGTGTTGGCGATCGGCCACCATGTTCAGCGTCTCGGACTGGAAGGCCAGGGCTCCCCGGATATCGGCCACCACGCTGGCGAACACCTTGTTGCCGCTGGCCCTGGCGATGGCGGCGTGGAAGCTGGAGTCCAGGGCGACCCAGGATTCGGGGTCCGTTTCGGTGGTCATGGCGGCGACGATGTGGCGGAGGGTTTCCAGCTCGTCGGCTGTTCTGCGCTGCGCGGCCAGACCCGCTGCCGGAACCTCGATGTGGGGACGGGCCTCTGTGAGGTCCCGCGCCGAGTACTGGCCGAGCGTGAGGTCGTTGGCTACCTTGTCGGCAACCACAAAGGTGCCCTTTCCGGTTTTGGTGACCGTCAGGCCCAGGGCCGTGCAGGACCTGAGGGCTTCCCGGATGACAGAACGGCTGACCCCATACTGCTGGGCGAGCATCGCCTCGGAGCTGAGCTTCCCGCCCACTGCCACGTGGCCGGACTCAATGTCGCCGCGGATGGCGTTGAACACTGCCTCGGCGGCGCTGAGCCGGGCCAGCGGCTGGGCACCGGCGGCCTGGGTGCCAGCTAACTGGGTGCCCGCTAACTGGGCACCGGCGGGCTGGTCGCGGGAAGGATTCGCAGGTTGTCCTGCTGTCCGGCTGTCTGACAGGTTCACCCTTTCAATATGGCACGGGTCACACCGGGTGTCAATAGGGCTCGTGCTGTGCAGCTTCATGAACTCCGGTGTGTCTGCCGTCCTTGACCGGTTTTTGCTCTGCACACCCGTTAGTCTCCTGCCATGGATGAATACTCTGAGGAGCTTGTCAACCTCGCCTTCATGGCGCTGGACCACGCCATCGATTCAGTGGTTTCGTCGGGCGCCGACCTCGTGCCTTTCGTGATCCGGGAGTCTGGCGGCCAACGGGACCTGCAGAGGTACCTGGTGGACGGCCAGCTTGAAGCGGGAGTCGCCGCGGCAAGGCAGTCCGTCACGGAAGCGCCGCTGCCTGACCGCGTAGCCCTTGCCTGGGACGGATTCATCACCTCGTCGGAAGGGCGGCAGGAAGCAGTCTTTGTTGAGTCCTACGAGCATGGCACCCCTGCCGGTTTCATCATGGCCCAGCGGTACCAGCGGGCCGGGTTCCTTAAGAAAAAGAGGGAATCAGTGGGAAATCCGGCCTTGGTGCAGAAGGACACCGCACCGCTCTTCTAGAGCGCGGCATGGTCCCTGACGGCCTGCAGCCCGGCTTCTCTTTGCGGGCAGGGTCTTTTGGCCGGGCCTTTCTGCCCTTCCGGTCGGGTGGGCAGTACCGGCACGCTGAAGCATGAGGCCGATCTCCACCTGGAACCGCCGTGTGGTCGCCGCGGTGCTGGCTGCTGTGCTGGTGATGGGGGCCATTGTGTGGGCGGTGGCCGTGTCCGTGGCCCCACAGGCTGGTGGCCCGGCCCCGTCAGTTTCGCCGTCGGCGGCTGCCACCTCCGAGG
>NZ_QAIQ01000615.1 GCF_003061105.1 Arthrobacter sp. HMWF013 | reverse complement strand
GGCAGACACTACGCCAGCGAACAACCCGACTGGGAACCACCACAACTGCCAGCACGCCTGCCCACCGTTGTCAGCTGGGATCCTCCGGGTTGCGACGAGCCTCCGGACGACCTCTACGGAGCGTGGTTTGACGTACCGGCGGACCTGCCTCTCGGAGTTTGAGCCGTCCCGGGTCGCGCAGACCGTTCCTTATGGTGCTGTGCCTAGGGCCAAGGCCAGCAGTGCCGCGCGGCTGTGCACGCCGCAGGCATCAAAAATCTGTTTGAACTGATCCTGGACGGTGTAGGCGCTGATGCCCAAGGCCGTCGCCATGGCAGCGGTATCAACACCGGCTGCAGCCAGCTCAAGCAACTCCCGTTGCCGTGGTGTGATTCCGAAGCTCCTCGCGAAAATATCCAGCCTCGCCTCAGGAGGGCAGGCCTGGATAGTGACCGCCAACGGTGGCGTAGCCTCTGACCCGGCGGAACCCATTCGGCTGGCCCTGAGAATGGCCCACTGGCCGGACCCCAGGTGCACGCGGGACCACGCCGGATGGCCGTCCACCCCCGCCTCCAGGGCCAGCAGTTGGGCAGCGACGTTCAGGACCTCGGCCGGAACTGTGTGAAACGGGCGAGGTCCTGCTTGGAGGAGCCCCAGCCATTCATCCACCGATGAAGTCCCACCCACCACTGCCATGTCCTCGTCGAGGGTGAGTACGGCCTGTTCGGGCAAATCAGCCTGTAGGCGTCCGCTCCCTTTCGGATGTTCCTCCTTGGGTGAGGAAGTGTGCCCCGCTGGGAAGAACTGCCTGGCGACCGACCGACGAAGTGCCGGTGTCACCGCGCTCACTATGCTGGCCAAGAATCGGACTTCCTCGGCGGTAAAAGAGCCCTGCCCGGCCGTTCGCCACAGATCAAGCCATCCCCAATAGCCATACTTGTCCGCGAGACCTGCATACAGAACATCGGTCACCCCGTAGCGCTTCATGAGGCTTTCCCAGACCAGGCTCTGCGTTAAATCGCCTCCGGTTTCCTTCAACAGAGTCGTCACCGGCACAGCCCTTCTGGCCAGCGTTGTCCACCGGCCTGTCTCCATCAGGTACTTCAGCCGGATCAGCTGCGGAAGGTCCTCGGGGTGCGGAATCCGGGCCATGGGGGAAATCCCGGTTCCCGTCACAGGGTCTGAGAGTGGCCAGACGAATGCGCTGAACGGAATAATGCGGCCCAACTCGGACAGCACGCCGGCACGCAAAGCGTGGTGATCCGGACCCGTGTCAACCAGGAGCCGGATGCTCTCAAGGCTCCGGTTCCAGGACCGTCCGGTTGTCATTCCCTCAGTATCTCCCCCGCCGGTGACGCATACATTGCGAGGCACACTAAGGGCAGCGCCGCCGCACCCATTAGTCCCCAGAATTCTGGGATAGCCGCCGGATGAGCGGAGACCTACGGTGTAACAAACACCGCAGGAAAACGCCACCCTGGGAATAGGCCCGAACCGCGGGATCCACACATCACCGCGGAATCCACACATCGCAATCCAGCTAAGGAGAACCAGTGATGTACACCCTGCACATAGAACATGGGATCAAGGACTTCGCCCTGTGGAAGCAGGCGTTCGACCGTGACCCCGTAGATCGGGCTGCGTCGGGGGTAGTCGGCCACCGGATTTCACGCCCGGTGGATGACGCACACTACGTCGTAGTGGAGCTCGACTTCGAAGATCTCAGCCAGGCTGAGCAGCTACTGGCGAACCTGAAAGCCAATGTTTGGAACTCTTCCGCCGTCTCCCCGGCGTTGCAAGGGGCGCCACAGACTCGAATTCTGGAATCGGCGGCCTGAAGCGACACTTCGGGTAAGCCGGCACCCGGGGTGATCGGGCAGTGAGCCTGAACGTCCACCGCTTCGGCATCTGCATCAAGGTCTGCCCCTGCGCTGAGTCTGCCCCTACGTTTGGAGGGCACCAATCATTCCCGCCGGCACTCCGAGGTCATAAAGGGCACGTAGTCTGCCGAACCGCCAAGGCGCAGCTCGGCGGTGTGGGTCAGCACACCGCCGTCCACCCGGAAAGTATGCCGGGCCGTCCCCCGGTCACTGTGGCGTTCCACCCGGAGAACACCGTCCTGCCACGTGCACCGGGTGGGCGCTTCGGGCGGCTGGCCCATGCTGTCAACGTGGTACCAGAGAACATCGTCACGGTCCGGGTCCACGGTGAACACGCCGTGGCCTTCGAAGTGGGTGCCGTCAGCTTCCGTATGGCGGTAGCTTTGCACCACGGCGAAGCCCCCGGCCGCCCGGGTATAGCTCACCTCGGCCGCGGCCGTACGTTCGGGCCCCCAAGCTGACGCCGCCAGCCGGGTGGTGCCCCGCCAATGTCCCAGAAAGTCTTCCAGTACGGCGTGCACTGTTCCCGGCTGCGGAGCATTCATGGATACATTATCGCCGGACTTACGCCGGCAAGCTCAGCGCCGCTCACGTCAGGTCAGAACGCGCCTGTCAGAACGTCGTCTCAAACCGCCACACCACAACGTCCGCCCGAACAAGCCGCGTTGTCAAGACAGCGCCCGCCCGAACAAGCCGCGCCGTCAAGGCCGCGGCCGCCCGAACAAGCCGCGCCGTCAAAGCCGCGGCCGCCCGAATCAGAGGCCGAACGTTTCAGTTTCCTCGAACGGGCCCACTACAGTGACAGTCCGCGGCGCGGCAGCCAACTCTTTGGCAAGCTCCTGGACCTCCTGCGCGGTGACTGCCTTGATCAGGCGCAGCGTTTCGTCGATGTCCTGGTATTCCCCGGACACCAGTTCGGCGCGGCCCAGGCGGGACATCCTTGACCCTGTGTCCTCAAGAGCCAGGACAATCCCGCCGCACAACTGTCCCACTGCTTTGCGGAGCTCGTCGTCGGAAATCCCGCCTTCGGCGAGTTTGTCCAGTTCCAACCCCAGCAGGTCCAGGACCTGGCGCACCTTCGAAGGTGTGCACCCGGCGTACATGCCGAAGTAACCGGCATCCGCGTAGGAGGAAGCAAACGAGTACGTGGAGTACACGAGCCCCCGCTTCTCCCGGATCTCCTGGAAGAGGCGCGATGACATGCCGCCGCCGAGCACGGCGTTGAGCACGCTCATGACGAAGCGGCGTTCATCGGTAGCCACGATCGTGGGGCAGCCCATGATGATGTTGGCCTGCTCCACCGCGCGCTTGACCACGTGCAGTCCGGCTGTGCCGGTGATCTCGGCCCGCTCGGTGGACCTCCGGTCCACGGGGGCGGCGTCCGCCTCAAGCGACCACCCGGCGGCGTGGAGCGCATCCACCACAAGGCTGCAGACGACGTCGTGTTCCAACCCTCCGGCGGCGGTGATGACCAGCTCATCGGGACGGTAGTACCGGCGGTAGTGCTCCCAGACGGAGTCGCGGGCTACGGCGCGGATGGCGGCGGGGGTC
>NZ_QAIQ01000614.1:5826-12352 GCF_003061105.1 Arthrobacter sp. HMWF013 | reverse complement strand
GGTGGCGAACGTGGCGGTGGCGATGCTGTCCGTGTTGACCATGCGGATGCGCACCCGGGTCAGCCCGTCCCCGGGAGCAACGAGGCCGCGCTCCACCGCAAACGGCCCCACCCCGGCCAGGATGTTGCCGCAGTTCTGGCGGCTTGTGACGAACGCCGTGTCGACACCCAGCTGCAGGAAGAGGTAGTCCACGCCGGCGCCCCCGTCCGGGGACGGCGAGATGACGGCCACCTTGCTGGTCAGGGGATGCGCACCGCCCAGCCCGTCGATCTGCCGGGGGTCAGGGGTGCCCATGATCCGCAGCAACAGGTCATCCCGCTGGTCCGTGTTGTCCGGGAGGTCGGAGGCGAGAAAAAACGCGCCCTTGGACGTGCCGCCGCGAAGGTACATGCAGGGGATGCCCTCAACCGCGGCCACGGTCCGCCTCGAGCCCGCCGGCGCCGTAGTGGCCGGCCTCAAACTCGGCTGCGCTGAGGTATCGCACACCCAGCTGGTCCAGCACGCCGCGGAGGTTATTGCGGTCCAGGCTCAACTCACCGGCGAGGTAGGCCGCGCGGGACTCCGCCTCTTTCCTGACCCTGGCATCGGCGGCCTTGAGTGCCGCCGGCACGTCCAAGCGCGGCACGCACAGCACGCCGTCGTCGTCGGCCACGATCACGTCCCCCGCCCGGACGATGGTGCCGCCCACGGTGATCGGCACATTCACCGAGCCGGCCGTCGCCTTGACCGTGCCCTGGGCGTTGACGGCGGCGGACCAGACGGGAAAGCCCATCGCCCGCAGGTCAGCGACGTCGCGGACCCCGCCGGTGGTGATGAGGCCGCGGACCCCGCGGTGCTGCAGCGCAGTGGCGAACAGTTCACCGAATGAACCGTCCAGCGAGGGGGAGGCCGTGGTCACCACCAGCACGTCTCCCTCGCGGCACTGCTCCACGGCGGCATGGATCATGAGGTTGTCTCCCGGCCAGCACAGCACGGTCACTGCCGACCCCGCGATCCGGACGCCGTCCTGGATGGGGCGGAGCGTTGCGCCCACGAGTCCGGTGCGTCCCATCGCCTCGTGCACGGTCGCGACGCCGTGGGCTGCGAGCTCGCCGATGCTTGAGGCATCAGCCCGTTCCACATCTGTGACCACCACGGTGTTCATTCGAGGACCTCAGTGACCTGGGGGTAGAACCGCATGTACGCCTCGCCTTTAGTGTCCACCGGAAGGCCGAGGTTCGGGCCCGCATTCCGCTTGACCTGCACCCCGCGCCGCACTGCCAGTGAGGTGTAGTAATCCCACATGTGCTGCTGCGCCGGCAGGCACTCCATGGCTTTCTGCTTCGCCGGGAAGGCGGCCGTAATGTCGAGCAGGACGTCGGGTTTGAAATCGCACTGTTCGGGCTGGTGCGGCTCGAAAAAGAACACCGGCGGCGCGCCGAGCACCTCGCCCGGCGCGTCGTAGCCAATCGCCTGTGCCAGGATCCTTGCCTCGATCGCCAGCCGGGCAGCCGCCGGATGGTCGCCGTTGTACGGGTCCGAGAGCGGGTGCGTCAGCACCACTGTGGGCTGCACCCGCCGGTAGATCCGGACGAGCTGATCGAGCAGTTCGCGGCTGGGCAGCAGCGGATAGTCGCCGGCGTCGAGGAATTCGATCTCGGCTCCAAGCGCTCCGGCGGCGGCCTCGGCCTCACTGCGCCGCAAGGCCTTGATTTCCTCCAACGACTTCCCGGCGAGCCATTGGCTGGCTGATTCGCCGCGCTCGCCGTAGGAGAGGCAGACGACGACGGCGCGGTCACCGCGGGCGGTGGAGGCGGCAATGGCGCCGCCGGCACGCCAGACGAAGTCGCCCGCGTGCGCGCTCACCACGAGCACTGTCCCTTGAGTAGCCATGATCAGGTCCTCCCCGGATCGCTCAGCAATCCTCGTCGCGCCCGCATCCGTGAACAGCCCGGCACCAGCGGACAGTGCCAGACAACCACGCTCTGGCACGCCGGTCAAGGCTTCGGCTACAATTTTGTTACCAATCTTGGCACGCATGTTTTAGACTCACGTTCAAGGAGCCTGCCGCGCATTCGCCCGGCCGGGGTCGGACAAAGGAGTTCACCGTGACGGAGACATTGCAATGACCGAATCCCTGCAGGCCGCGATCGATCGGCTGGGCTCTCCAATGGAGCTGCTGCGGAACTCGCCGGCCCGCCCCACCGTCTTCCCGGTAGCGCCCGAATTCAGCAACTGGCGTTCCGAACAGCACTCCTGGCGCACCAGTTGCGCACTGCTTGACCAGTCCCACCACATGACGGATCTGTTCGTAAGGGGCCCTGGCGCGGAGCGGCTGCTCAGCGGGCTCGCAGTGAACTCCTTCGCCAGGTTCCCGGTGGACCGCGCCAAGCAGTTCATCGCGGTCAACCATCAGGGGCAACTGATCGGCGACGCCATCCTGGCCCACCTCGAGGAGGAGTCCTACAACCTGGTGGGGCACCAGATGGTGATCGACTGGGTGCAGTTCCATGCCGAGACCGGCGGACACGACGTCGAGGTGGAGCGGGACGGAAACTCGATCGTCCGCCAGGGGAACCCGCGGCTGTTCAGGTACGAGCTGCAGGGACCCGCCGCCCCCGCAATCGTCGAGAAGCTGATCGGCGGCGCCGTTCCGCACATCGGCTTTTTCCACATGGGCCGCTTCCCGATCGCCGGGCTCGAAGTCCGCAGCATCCGGCACGGCATGGCCGGCCAGCCCGGCTACGAACTGTTCGGGCCGTGGGCCGACGGCGGCCGGGTCCGGGACGCGTTGCTGGAGGCAGGCGCGGAGTTCGGCCTGACCCAGGTGGGGGCGAAGGGCTACTCCACAGCGAACCTCGAATCGGGCTGGGTTCCGTCCCCGGTGCCGGCGATCTTCTCCGACGACGCGCTCCGGGCCTACCGTGAATGGCTTCCCGCCCCGGCGGCCGGCTCCCTCGGCGGCAGCTACGATTCGGCGGACATCGAGGACTACTACCTCACGCCCTACGACCTGGACTACGGACGTTCCGTCGCTTTCGATCATGACTTCATGGGCAGCGACGCCCTCAAGGGCCTGCCCCAGGGTTCGCACCGCCGGAAAGTGACGCTGGTGTGGAACCCGGACGATGTCCAGGAAGCGATCGGCTCGCTCCTGCGGCCAGGCCTCCCGGCCAAGTACATCGAGCTGCCCAAAGCACGGTATGCCCTGTACCAGGTGGATCAGGTGCTCCAGGACGGGGCCGGCATCGGACAGTCCTTCGATTGCGGCTATATCGCCAATGAGCAGTCCTTCGTCTCGCTCGCCAGCCTGGACCCGGGCACCGCTGAGATCGGTGCTGAAGTGAGCGTGCTCTGGGGCGAAGAACCCAATTCGACCAAGCTCCAGGTGGAACCGCACCGCCAGGTGGCTGTGCGCGCCACGGTGGCCCCGGCGCCGTTCGTTCAGTTCGCGCGAGAGAGCTACCGCGCCGCCTAAGGGTGCGCGGCCAACAACCCGACCAGCACCGAAGGAGAAAACCTGATGGCAAGCAAGTCCCTGCAGGATGTGCTCGACGAGGCAGGCAACACCGTCGAACTGTTGCGAAACTCCCAGCTCGGCACGTACATCTACCCCGTGGTCCCGGCGGAGTTCACCAACTGGCGGCGTGAGCAGCGCGCCTGGCGGGAAACCGCGGTGCTCTATGACCAGTCCCACCACATGGTGAACTTCTTCATGAAGGGCCCCGGCGCGCTCAAGCTCCTTTCGGATACCGGCATCAACAGCTTCGCCAACTTCCCCGTTAACACCGCAAAGCAGTTCGTGCCGACCGCTTCCAACGGCGGTGTGATCGGTGACGGCATCCTTTTCCACCTCGCCGGGAACGAGTTCGTCTACGTCGGGCGGGCGCCGGCCGCGAACTGGCTGCAGTTCCGCGCCGAGACGGGAGGATACGACGTCGAATGCACCTACGACGACCGGTCGCCGTCGCGCCCGTATGGCCAGGCCGTCCAGCGGGAGTTCTTCCGCTTCCAGATCCAGGGCCCCAATGCGTGGCAGATTATTGAAAAACTCAACAACGGGAAGCTTGAACAGGTGAAGTTTTTCCACATGGGGCACCTGAATATTGGCGGGGAACAGGTACGCACCCTGCGCCACGGGATGGCCGGAGCCCCGGGCCTGGAGATCTGGGGACCGTACGGGCAGCACGGGAAAATCCGCGACGCGGTACTCGAGGCCGGTACCGAATTCGGGCTCGAACCCTGCGGTTCCCGTGCGTACTCCTCGAACACCCTCGAATCGGGCTGGATCCCCTCGCCCCTGCCGGCGATTTATAGCAGCGACGCCGAGCGCGCCTACCGTCAATGGCTGCCGGCCACGAGTTACGAGGCGATCAATGCGCTCGCCGGCTCCTATGTATCCGGCAACATCGAGGACTACTACCTGACGCCGTGGGAGCTCGGTTACGGCTCGTTCGTGAAGTTCGATCACGACTTCATCGGCCGTGATGCCCTCGAAAAGGTGGACCCCGCTTCACAGCGCAAGAAGGTCACCCTGGCCTGGAACGACGAGGACCTGGCAAAGATCTGGGCGTCCTTCCTGGACCGCGACAAGCCGGGCTACCAGTTCTTCGACATCCCCAATGCGAACTACGGCTCATCGAACTACGACTCCGTGGTGGACGCTGACGGTACGGGGGTGGGGCTTTCGCTCTTTACCGGTGTCACCGCCAACGAACGGCGCGGGCTCTCCCTGGCTACGGTTGATCCCGACGTCGAAATCGGCACCGAGGTCCGCGTTATCTGGGGCGAACCGGACGGCGGATCGCGCAAGACCACGGTGGAGCCACACGAGCAGCTCAGTGTCCGTGCAGTGGTGAGCCCTGCCCCTTACGCCGTAACCGCACGGACCGAATACCACGGTGGCTGGCGCACGGCAGGGGCCGCGGCCAGTTAAGTGTCAGGGTGCTGCGGGCTGTCCGGGTTCAGCGGAGGAAATATCGCGAAGTGCATCAATGACGCTCAACAGGTGGGTGCGTACGGCCTGCTCCGCAGCGTCCGGATCGCGGGCCACGACGGCGTCGATGATCGCGACGTGCTCCCAGACCGAGACCTTGGCCCGCTGGGGCCGCGAGGACAGTTTGAACTGGTGCCGGACGCTCTGCGCATGCAACCGGGCCAGCACATCGGAGGCGGTGGCATGATTGCTCAGTTCGCGGACCCTGACGTCGAGGTAGCGGTTCAGCCGCGCATATTCGACGAGGTCCCCCTCGGCGACCGAGTCGATCATTGCTGCGCGAAGGCGGCCGAAGGCTTCGGCATCTTCGTCTGTGAGGGTGGCGGCTGTCTTGGCGGCGCACAGGCCCTCGACTCCAATCCGCACCTCAAGGATTTCGATGGCCTCATCCACGGATATTGCCCTCACCCTGGATCCGCGGTTCGGCAGGCGTTCGACCAGGCCTTCGCCGGCAAGCTCAAGAAGTGCCGTGCGGACGGTTGCCCGGCTCGCGGAGAAGGCCGCGCTGAGGTCCGCCTCGACGAGCCGCTGGTTAGGGACGTATTCACCCCGGATGATGGCGTCGCGGATAAGGTCGGTCACTCTTTGATCGACGCCGGCCTCGGCGTCTGCCGCCGATGAAGCGTTCTCAAGTGTTGACGGCATTCGTACTCAAACTCCCAAAATCGCCGGAACCCAGGCGCCCCGGATGCTGGCCACCATTTTGTCTACAATCTTAGGAGCAACGGAGGGAAGTGTTCCCATGCGCGTCGCCGTTTTGGGTCTTGGCGAAGCCGGAAGCATTTATGCCGCCGATCTCGCCCGGCTGGGACTGAGCGTAACGGCAGCGGATCCGCTCGTTTCCGCCGCGCCGGCAGGGGTCCGTTCCGCGCGCGACGCCGGTGCTGCAGTCCGCGGGGCCGCGCTGGTGCTGAGTCTGGTGGGCGGCAGCGCGGCAGACTCCGCCCTGGCGGAGGCGTTGCCGGCGATGGAACGGACGGCAATTTTCGCCGACATGAACACCGCCGGTCCGGCGGACAAGCGGCGGCTCGCAAAATGTGCCGACGAACAGGGCATTGCCTTTGTTGATGTTGCCATCCTCGCGCCGGTTCCCCGGTCCCGGGTGCAGACACCCTTGGCGCTGAGTGGTTCGGCGGCACGGGAGCTGCACGCCATCCTGGCGGGGCTGGGGATTCCCGCCGCCGTGGTGGGTGACGAAGCGGGAGTGGCGGCAGGGCTGAAGCTGCTTCGCAGCGTTTTTATGAAGGGCCTCGCTGCAACAGTTCTTGAGTCCGTCGCTGCTGCCCGGGCAGTGGGCGCGGAGGACTGGATCGTCGAGCAGATCGCGTCGGAGCTGGGCCCTGCCGGGCATTCGGTGGTGTCGCGGATTCTTGAGGGCACGCCGGTGCATGCCAAGCGGCGTGAGGCTGAGATGGACGACGCACGTTCGTTCCTCGAGACGCTCGGCGTACCCCATCCGATGACGGACGGCACGATTCAGTGGCTGCATTCACTGTCTCGGCCCGATCCAGGGTGAAAGCGGATCCCGGGTGAAACCGGAAACAGGCTGGA
>NZ_QAIQ01000614.1:1009-5816 GCF_003061105.1 Arthrobacter sp. HMWF013 | reverse complement strand
GTCCTTACTGACTACACCCGCCGCTGGCCAGCAGCCGCTGACTGCCATTGCCTGTGTCCGGACCGTGCTGTGGACGCTTCAGGCGATCCGCCAGATCCGGCATTCCTCCGTGTTGATGGCCTTGCGCATTCCCGTGTGGTGGTCCATGATCCACACCACTCCGATGCCGGGTGCGGTTTCCTGGACGCTGCCGCGCCGGATGACGACGTCGTCGTAACTGGGGCCCACTGACAGGCGGGCTTCGATCTCGTCGCCGCGGTGGAGCTGGTCCAGGGCGCGGACTCGTGTCACATGGGTTCTGGCTTCCTTCAACATGGGGGCCTCCTGGCTGGAGCTGGGTGCCTGCGCTTGCGGACAACTCCAGTGTGGCGGGGCAATGTTGCGGCCGCATTTCCTCAGCGTTAGGGGCCGGTTAGTTCTCAGGCCGAAGTATTGCCGGGCCGTTGCCCTCAGGCCGCCAAGCGGGCGCGGTAGCCCGCCAGGAAGGTCGAGATCCTGCGGACCGCTTCCTCGATTTCCAGCGCGGTGGGAAGGATCACGAAACGGAAGTGGTCCGGCGCGGGCCAGTTGAACGCGGAGCCGTGCGAGACGAGGATCTTTTGGTCCTGAAGGAGATCAAGGACAAACTCCTCATCACTCCGGATCGGGTAAAGCTCAGGATCCAGGCGGGGAAAGAGGTACATGGCACCTGCGGCGGGGACGCACGTGACACCGGGGATTGCCGTCAGGAGGTTGAAGGCAAGATCCCGCTGTTCCCGCAGCCTGCCGCCGGGCCGGACCAGGGCATCGATGCTTTGGTAACCGCCGAGGCAGGTCTGGATTGCATGCTGGGCGGGGACGTTAGCGCACAGCCGCAGCGAAGCGAGCAGCTCCAGGCCTTCCCGGTAGTTCGCCGTGGCCGCCAGGGGGCCGGTGATGGCCACCCAGCCCGCCCGGTACCCGGGCATGCGGTAGGCCTTCGACAGTCCGCTGAAGGTCAGGCAGCAGACGTCTTCCGCCACCGACGCCGTATGGATGTGCTGCGCCTTCCCATACAGGACCTTCTCGTAGATTTCGTCGGAGAACAGGACAAGGTTGTGCTTGCGGGCAAGGGCGGCGAACTGCTCCAGGATCCGCCGCGGGTACACAGCGCCTGTGGGGTTGTTCGGATTGATGATCACGATGCCTTTGGTGCGCTCGGTGATCTTTGCCTCGACGTCGTCCATGTCCGGCCACCACTGCTCTGCCTCATCACACAGGTAGTGCACCGGCTTGCCGCCTGTGAGCGTCACGGCGGCCGTCCACAGCGGGTAGTCGGGGGCCGGGACGAGGATTTCGTCGCCGTTTTCCATGAACGCCTGCAGGCACATGGAGATCAGCTCGCTCACGCCGTTGCCGATGAAGATGTCCTCGACGCCGATCTGCATCAGTCCACGGGTCTGGTAGTACTGCGAGATGGCGGTGCGGGCCGAGAAAATGCCTTTGGAATCGCTGTAGCCCTGGGCGCCCCGCAGGTGATAGATCATGTCCACCACCACAGACTCGGGAGCTTCCAGTCCGAAGGGGGCGGTGTCCCCGAGATTCATTTTCAGGATCCGGTGCCCCTCGGCCTCCATCTTTTTGGCCGCCTGGAGAATCGGGCCGCGGAGTTCATACCGGACATTCTGGAGCTTGCTGGAGTGCTGCATCATGCGCATGACTGATCATTTCACAGGGTGCCGGGTAACTGCCGAACTGCCAGCCCGGAGTCAGCCACGCACACGGGGTCAGATACGGCGGTCACCCGGCCGCTGGATCCTGAACCAGCGGTAGCCGTAACGGCCCAGCTCAAGCGTGAAGCCGCCGTCGGCCTCCAACGGCACGTTGTCGCCGTCGAGCAGATCCAGCAGGATGGCACCGTCAAACGCCTCCTGGGGATCTTCCGGCGAGGAGACCTTTGCTGTGACGGCCGCCGGCTGGGCGGCCAGATTGTGGGCCACCACCATTGTTGAACCGGCGCGCGTGCAGCTGTGCAGGAGCACCCCCGGATCTGGCTGTTTGATGAGTTCGAAGTCCCCCCAGCTGAGCTCGGGGCTCTCCCGGTAGCGCCGGATGAGCGTGGCAATGAAATTCCACAGCGAATCGGGGTCCCTGACGGCCTGCGCCGCGTTGATGTTCTTCGGCCCGAAGTAGCCTTCAACCACCTGCGCTACCAGCTTGTCGGCGGGAGCGGTGGAGAATCCGCCGTTGTCGGTGTCATTCCACTGCATCGGCGATCGTACGGCCGAGCGGCCCTCGGCACGCAGGTCCTCACCCATGCCGATCTCCTCGCCATAGAAAAGGACAGGTGTTCCGGGGAGTGAGAACATCAGCGAATAGACCATGCGCAGCCGGGCGGGATCGCCGTCGAGCATCGGCGGAAGGCGACGCCGGAGGCCGCGTCCGTACATCTGCATGGCCGGGTCCGCGCCAAACGCTGCGAAAACTTCCTCACGCTCGTCGTCGGTGAGTTTGTCCAGCGTCAGTTCGTCGTGGTTGCGCACGAACATTGCCCACTGGTTATCCGGATGGATGTCGGGCCTGGCGGCGAGGGCTTTGGCCAACGGGCGGGCATCCTCCCTGGCCAGCGAGAGGTACAGGTTCTGCATGCTCAGGAAGTCGAACTGCATGTTCAGCTCGTTGCCCTCGGGCCCGCCGAAGTACTTCACCTGCTCCTTGTACGGGAGGTTGACCTCGCCCAGGAGCACTGCGCTCCCGTTGCGCCGGTTCAGGAAGCTGCGCAGGGCTGCCAGGTAGTCGTGCGGATCGATCTTCGCCGCATCATCCTTGGACACCCCCTGCAATTCCAGGAAGAACGGCACGGCATCCAAGCGAAAACCGTCCAGTCCCATCTGCAGCCAGAAACCCATGGATTTGGCGATCTCGTCCCGGACCTTAGGGTTGGCGACGTTCAGGTCCGGCTGGTGCTTGGCGAACATGTGAAGGTACCACTCGCCGGTGGCCTTGTCCTGGGTCCAGATGGACGTTTCCTCACCGGGGAACACCACCTGTTCGGAGGTGTCCGGGGGAGTGTCTTTCCGCCACACGTAGTAATCGCGGTAGGGGTTGTCCGCGGACTTCCGGGATTCCTTGAACCACGGGTGCTTGTCCGAGGTGTGGTTGATGACGTAGTCCGCGATCACCCGCATTCCCCGGTCCTTGGCGGTCCGGATGAACTCCACCACGTCGCCCAGTGTGCCGAGTCGTGGATCCACGCCGTACATGTCGGTGATGTCATAGCCGTCATCCCTGTCCGGGGACGGGTAGAAAGGCATCAGCCAGATACAGGTAACGCCCAGTGCTGCGAGGTAGTCCACCCGCTGGGTGAGGCCGGCGAAGTCACCGGTGCCGTCGCCGTCGTCGTCGAAGTAGGTCTCAGGGTCCAGGCAGTAGATGACGGCATTTTTCCACCAGAGGTCAGACGTTTGCGCGATTCTCATGGCGTGCTCTCCTTGACGGCTGACTCGGGCGCGGGGGATTCCTGCACGGGTGACCACAGCAGAGGTTTGGGGCGCAACTGCGGCAGGACATCCGCTGCAAAGGCGTCGATGAACGGGGCCTGGTCCTGCCCCACGAAGTGCAGGTAGAGCTCGTCGAAGCCCAGGTCGGCGTAGCCGGCCAGCCACTCCGCGTGCTGGTGCAGGCTGGCCGAGACGTTCACGGATTTGCGGACCTGATCCTCGCCGATGTGGGCGCTCACGCCGTCGAAATGCCCCGCCGTGGGGAGATCCCACGGGACGGGCGGGGCGAAGGTGTTGGTGCGCCATTGGTCCATGGCGACGGCCACGGCTTCCTGTTCACGCGGAGCCCACGACAAGTGGACCTGCAGCACCGCCTTACCTCTGCCGCCGTGGTCCCGGTAGGCGGCCAGCATGTCCTTCAGCTTTTCTGCAGGCTGGTTCACCGTCACCAGGCCGTCCGCCCAGCCCGCAGCGCGGCGCGCGGTGTCCACGCTGATGGCCGGCGCGATCAGCTGCGGGGCAGGATCCGGCACATCCCAGATCCGGGCCTGCTCCACGGTCACCAGCCCGTGATGGGTCACTTCCCCGCCACGGTGCAGCCGCCGGATGATGTCCACGCACTCTTCAAGCCGCTGCTGCCGGGTTTCCTTGGGCGGCCAGGCATCACCGGTGACGTGCTCGTTCATGTTCTCGCCGCTGCCCGGGGCCAGCCAGAACCGGCCCGGAAACATGCTGGCCAAGGTGGCCGAAGCGTGGGCAATGATGGCGGGGTGGTAACGCTGGCCGGGGGCCGTCACCACACCGAATTTCAGCGACGTGGTGGCCAGCGCGGCGCCCAGCCAGGACCAGGCGAACCCGGAGTGCCCCTGCCTGGCCGACCATGGCTCGATGTGGTCCGAGCACATGGCGGCGTCAAAGCCGGCCTGCTCCGCGTGCTGGACGTCCTTGAGCAGTTGTCCGGGACTGATCTGTTCATGGGAAGCGTGAAATCCGATAGTGGGCATCGTTAAGGTCTACCGTCCCGCGGTGTGCAGTGTCGAGGCCCTCAACTGGGCTTTTGCCGACGAAGGCCTTTCGCAGCCGCCGTGGCCGGGCAAGAATGGGCACTATGGACCTTCCCGTGATGCCTCCCGTTTCGCCCATGCTCGCAAAATCCGTCAGTGGTGTGCCGGACGGCGACCTGAGCTACGAACCAAAATGGGACGGCTTCCGGTCCATCATTTTCCGCGACGGCGATGAGGTGGAGATCGGCAGCCGCAACGAGAAACCCATGACCCGGTATTTTCCTGAGCTGGTGGTGGCCCTGAAGGAGAACCTGCCGCCCCGCTGTGTGGTGGACGGCGAGATTG
>NZ_QAIQ01000614.1:0-999 GCF_003061105.1 Arthrobacter sp. HMWF013 | reverse complement strand
GCTGTGTGGTGGACGGCGAGATTGTCCTGGTGGGCGCCTCCGGGGATCGGCTGGATTTCGATGCGCTCCAGCAGCGGATCCACCCGGCGGCCAGCCGGGTCAAACTGCTGGCGGAGCAGACCCCCGCCAAATTTGTAGCGTTCGACCTGCTTGCCTTGGGCGACGACGACTACACTGGCCGGCCCTTCGCGGAGCGCCGAGCGGCACTGGAGGAGGCACTCGCCGGCAGCAAGGCACCGGTCCATCTCACCGCCGCGACCCGGGACAAGGCACTCGCCGAACAGTGGTTCCAGCAGTTCGAGGGGGCGGGCCTGGACGGGATCGTGGCCAAGCCTGTGGCCGGCAGCTATCAGCCCGACAAGCGTGTGATGTTCAAGATCAAGCATGAACGCACTGCCGACTGCGTGGTGGCCGGCTACCGGGTGCATAAGAGCGGTCCGGACGCGATCGGCTCGCTGCTGCTCGGGTTGTACAAGGACGACGGCGCCCTGGCCAGCGTGGGGGTGATCGGCGCCTTCCCGATGAAACGCCGTCAGGAGCTTTTCGAGCAGCTGCAGCCGCTGGTCACCGACTTCGACGACCATCCCTGGGCCTGGGCGAAACAGGAGGAAGGTGAACGGACGCCCCGGAAGGCCGAGGGAAGCCGCTGGAGCGCCGGGAAGGACCTGTCCTTTGTTCCGCTGCGGCCCGAGCTGGTGGTGGAGGTCAGGTACGACCATATGGAGGGCGAGAGGTTCCGCCACACAGCCCAATTCAACCGGTGGCGGCCGGACCGCGACCCCGAATCCTGCACCTACGCCCAGCTGGAGGAACCTGTTAACTTCGATCTCGGATCGGTCCTCCAGACAGGGCAGCCGTAGTACGAGTTGGTCGGAATGCCGGAATGCCGGAATGCCGGATTGCCCGGGCAGCTGGGTGCAGGCGGCTCTCGGCTACTGTCAGCCAGTGTTGTGGAGGAACCGTTCGATGCCGTCCTCTCCGGGGGAGAGGCCGGTGTGG
>NZ_QAIQ01000613.1 GCF_003061105.1 Arthrobacter sp. HMWF013 | reverse complement strand
CTCCTCGCCGATAGCCAGCGACAGGGGGTACCCGTAGGCGTCGGCAGTGCGGCCCAGCAGCGGCTGCACCACAATCCCGCCACTGGATCCCATCAGAGAGTCGAAGCTGAGCACTGTGGCCCGCTGCTTCGAGGGGATCATGTCGTTCAGGTAGGCCTGCCGCACCGGCGTTCCCGCGGCCGCGATGAGTGCCCAGACGGCGAGCAGCACCAGCGCCAGCCAGAAAACCCTGGTGAAGCCGACCGCAATCAGGAGCAGTGAGCTGACGGCACTGCTCACGATCAGCACAGTGGTGCGTTTGCGGACCAGACGGCGGACCACCGGAGCCATCCAGCCGCCCACGATCTGCGATCCGGCCACGAGGGCCGCGGCGAGACCGGCCACGGTATAGGCCTGCGGATCCCCATAGAGCTCGAGCAGGTAGGGCTGGAGCGCGTAGAAGGCATAGAAACCGACGCCGACGCTGAACGGAGCGGCAAGCATCACGAACCGTACAGGCGGATTCTTCAGGCCATTGTCGATGGACGCTGCGAGCACCGCGCGGGTCGCCGCCAGGGGGCGCGAGGAACGATCCGGGGTGAACCCGACGTCGTGCATCAGCCAGAAGGCCACCCCGAACATCGCCAGGAGGACTCCTACCCGCACCAGGAACGGCACACCCAAAGTGGTCGCCTGGGCCAGCGCACCGCCGGCAGCCGAGCCGACGAGGGTGGCGACACCGGAGACCATTTGGCCCCTGCCGAAGACAGCTTCCAGGTCATCGGAGTAGCCGGAGAAGTGCAAGGCGTCGACCAGCCAGGCCTCCACTGCCCCGGAGAAGAAGGTGAACCCCAGGCCCAACAGGACCGATACCACCGCCCAGGACCAGAACGGCGCCTTCCACTGCCAGAGCAGGTAGTACAAGTACGTGGAACCGGCCAGGGTTACGGTGCCGAGCAGGAAGGAAGTCCTGCGCCCCCAACCGTCCGCCACGACGCCGGTGGGTACCTCGAACAGCACCATTCCTGCTGTGAAGAAGGCGTTGGCCGCAAACGCCTCGAAGTTGCTGAGACCCGCGTCCAACAGAAACAGCGTGTTGATGCCCCAGATGAAGGAGGCCGCCAGCGTATTGCCCAGCGTCAGCGTGAGGTAGACGCGCTGGATCTTTCGGGCGGCGGCATTCATGGGTTGCCGGGCACGGGCTCATGGCGGAGGTAGCTGCGCGTGAAGCGGCCGGTCCCGGCCGTGAGTGCCCGGAGTTCAACGGAATACTTGAGAAGTTCCTGGTCGGGGACTTCCGCACTGATCTCAGTCAGCTCCCCGCCGGAGGAATCTGTTCCCGTGAGGCGGCCGCGCCTGGAGGACAGGTCACTCATCACAGCCCCCACATGCTCGTCGGAGACGGTGATGCTGACAGAGGAGACGGGCTCAAGGAGCTGGATGCGCCCGGCAGCGGCCGCCTCGCGCAGGGCCAGCGCCCCCGCTGCCTGGAACGCGGCATCGGAAGAGTCAACGCTGTGCGCTTTTCCGCCTACCAGGGT
>NZ_QAIQ01000612.1 GCF_003061105.1 Arthrobacter sp. HMWF013 | reverse complement strand
ACCCGACGAAGCCGCCAACAAACAGGCGGCATGATTCCCGGGACGGTTCAGGTTCTGCCCAAATCGTTGACACTCGGTACTTTAATCACAGTGCAATCCCGGACTTCATCATGACTTGGCCGAAAACTAAGTACCAGAGAGCCGTCTACCTTCGCGATTCTTATGAGTCCGTCATTGCGGCTCAAGATATAAAGTCATTGGATTCTACTGCCCCAATACTCCTAGCCCTCCAAGATCTGGAGTCACCCGAGAAGCGCCCGACGGAAGTAGGTGGAGAAAAGTCACTGATCACCGACCCCAGTGGGGTGGACCTTATTGCTGAGACTTCTCGCGCGGATGCGTCCCCGATGGCCGCGCTTGTTCGCGCGAACTTCGCCCGAGGCGCAAGAGGACTTGTAGATGCTCCAAAAGCGTCTCAGCTAGTTGAACTCAGCGACAGCCCTGCACGGTCTGACCTTACACATGCAGCCTTGCCTGACTTCGTTCGGGAAAATTTCCTCGAAGATGCTGCGCGGGAGATGAATCGAACTGCGCAACTCATGGAGTTGGCACTGGGCAACAAACTCACCGATATCCCTGAATTACTCGACAGCCCTCTTTCTCCAGCGGAAATCCGACACCTTGTGCCATGGATCCTACGGAATGCTCGCATTGCAGAGACAGACCTTTTATGGAAACAGCTCGGAACGATGATGACTTTTGCAGATCTCGAAGCCATCAAAGGCGAGCTGGTAGGTGTAAACCTTGATCCCCTAATTCGTGCAAACTCGGACACTTGGAGAGCTAAGCGGGCGTATGTCGGCCTGGCTGTGCGCGACCACGACGATCCCGACTTAGTCAGCAACACTCACTGGAGCGTCATCGGTTCCAGTATCGGCAGAAATGTGAAGGAGGAGCGCCTGCATTTGGCTGACAGCGCACGAACCCTTCGCGGACGTTCCACTCAGTCTTCAGTTCTGTGGACCGACCTGGCTGAGCCGGCCCGAGATTTTCGCCTGTCGAGAGTCGAGCTGCGTGGCGTCACCCGTTCTGTAGCTGTCAATGCGGAGCAGAGCGTTGACGTGCGAGAAGATGTCGAACGTGTGTCGCGATCTTTTGACGAGACGTTCTTCGTCTCGGAGGTAGGAGTCAGATTGGAATCCGAGGATCCGGACACAGACGGGGTAGAAGCGCGCGTGCTCTTGGGTGACAGCCTGGTTGTCTCTGATGCCGGTGCATCCCTCGCCGACCTCGCCGGGGTCGCTCTCCGACTCGTATCAAGGAGCGGGATAGAAGCCGAACAGGTGCAAGATGTTATAGCTTCCTTTGAACACCGCCAGTAGGTGTTGCTGTTGTGGCCGTAGCTACATGACCACTCTACGGGCACAGAACTAACTCGTATCGCCCATAACAGCAGTCGGATTCCCTATCAGATCCTCTTCATATAAGGAGCCAGCGATTTCGGAATTTCTACGCCAGCGCTGGCCCCTGTTGTCCCTGAAGCTGACATCAACGACTTGAGGAGGATGCATACGCCCACCTGGATTCACGTTCACTCGATGACTACGATTAGCTGGAATTACGGGTATCGAATGGGACCCTTCTGGCAGGAGTTCGTGACGGATCGTGACATCCCATATGGGCTGTGCAGAAGCGTTATCTACATTGATCCAATTGGCTGGCACAGCAGTGTTGTCAGCGGTCATCCAACACGACACACGCTCTGCCTGGTCTCGCCTCTCAGCTTCACGGGCTTCTTGCTCGCGTTTGACCTGAGCGTGCCGTTCACCTAACGCGACCCTCACGGAGTAAACAGCAACACCAAGGGCAACAAGTGCTGCAATGCTGTCCCCGATCGCAGATGCAATGTCAGTCCACAGCGGCGCCTCGCTACTCACGGGGATCCAAGGGAACTGTGAATCACTGCTAAACAGAGTCATCATCCGCCACTTCGCCGGCTGCTATCCGCTCGGCAGTCACCCTGTAAGCCCGCTCGATGTAGGCCTCCAAATCCTTGCTAGCAACACGCCACAAGCCCCGGCCACCAACCTGCAACCCGCGAAGCTCACCCGTCCTCAACAACTGACGCACGGTAGGCAGACCAACGGCTAGGTCCTCAGCTACCTGCTCAATAGTTAGGAACCGCGGACGCTTAGGCAACGCATCATCACTCACTCTACAAACCTAGCCCGTCACCAGACCCCAGGGGAGGACCCGGGGCCCCCTCAAAAAGAATCCCCGCTGGGTCTAGTCAGAATCTCTCCCTTGTGCAGTCGGAGGGGACTGCCCCCGGTTTTGTTGACTCCTTGACCTAGCGAGCTGGTGCT
>NZ_QAIQ01000073.1 GCF_003061105.1 Arthrobacter sp. HMWF013 | reverse complement strand
CCGGCTCCATGGTCCGCTTCGCCGAACTGCACCCGAAGGACGACGCCGAAGTTGTTGAGCAGATCAAGGGCGTCTTCGACGCACTGCTCGCACCGCAGCCTGCAGCCTAAGGCTGACGCCGCAGGCTGCATCCCGGCCTGCCACCCGAACCACCTGCACTGCCTCAGGCTTATGCAACCTCAATGCCCCGGACGCCAAGAAATGGCATCCGGGGCATTTTTGTTACCGCACCGTAAGCGCCGGGGGCACGGGGAGCGCAGGCGTGACCAAGTCTTGTTCCAACCGGAACCATGCCGCCATTTTCAGGCCTGCTGGAGCGCCGTAACGTTAATGCACGGGGACGCACAGGATGGGAACACGGTGCAGAGATGGCAGGCAGACGGGGTGCCGGAAAACTGATGGCGACGGCGGCAGTACTGACGCTTCCGCTGTGGCTGGGCTGCTGCGCTCCCGGCTCCGATCCCTCCGCCGGCCGCGTTTTCACGCCGGGTTCAGCCACCGCTGAACGCACTGCGCCCGCCGAGGGGCCGTTGGTCCCGACCCCACAGCCCCAGGCTCCCCCGCCGTTGGAAACGGTACGGACCGACCCGCCCGCCGCTCAAACAGGTACTGCCCTGACCGATCCAGCGCAATCCCCTCAGACAGAGCCTGACACCGGGCCTGCCGGACCGGCTTCCTCCGTGATCGCCGCGGAGGTATCAGCGCCCGGCGGGGCCACCGCTACGACCCCTCCTGAACCGTCGCTGCGCACTGATCCCGTGGTGACTGTCCGCCCGTCGCCCACGCCCGGGTCCCCCTCGCCGCGATCGTCTGAAACACCCGACGAAACTGCCTCTGGCCGGTCCGCAGGCACCGGGACGGTGACCGCCTACTACGTGCTGATTGACGACGGCGGCGCGAGCGGTGTGCGTTTCGGCTGCAATGACAGCCTGGCCGGCATCCGGCGGACCGTGCAGGGTCCGGTTGAGCCGCTGCCGTCCGCAATGCGCGCGCTCCTGGACGGGACCACCGCGGACGGGCTGTACAACTCGCTGGCTGCGTCAACCTTGACGTTCCTGTCCGGAAGTTTCGATGGCACCACTGTCACGGTCTACCTTTCAGGCACCATCCGCCCCGGTGGCGCCTGCGACTTCCCCCGGGTAGAGGCCCAGCTCACGCAAACGGCGGTTGCATCCGTGGGTGCCATCCGGGCCGAGGTCTACATCAATGGGACTCCGCTGGCCGAAGCGTTGCGCCTGAACTAGGAGTTCCCCGGCAAGACTAAAAACTTTTTGTCAACAAGTGTTGCCTAATCGGCAACTAGCGGCTGTATCCTGAGGAAGTGACCCACGAGACACTTGCCGCCGCAGCAGCGCAGCTGCCACCCGAAGCCATCGACGCCATCGAACGTGCGGCCACGTCCGCCCATCGCGCCGTCCATCCGCACGAGGCGCTCTTTTCCGCCCGCGCTGCCCACATCAAACAATCCGCGGTCAGGGATGTTTTTGACATCTCGATGCGGCCCGGGCTGGTGTCGCTCGCCGGCGGCAATCCCTACCTCCAGTCGCTCCCCCTGAAACGCCTGGCTGAGACCGCAGCCGGTATTTTCGCCGAGGAAGGCCTCACAGCGCTGCAATACGGCGCCGGCCAGGGCACCGAGGAATTGCGCACCCAGATCTGCGAAGTCATGGCCGAGGAGGGGATAACGGACGCCCTCCCGCAGAACGTGGTGATCACTGCCGGCTCACAGTCGGCCCAGGACGTGGCCACCAAGGTCTTCTGCAATCCGGGAGACGTGGTGCTGGTGGAGAACCCCACGTACGTGGGCGCATTGAACACCTTCGAGGCGTATCAGGTAGAGGTGGCCACGGTGGAGATGGACGACGCCGGGCTGGTCCCTGAGCTCCTCGAGGCAAAGATCGCAGCACTCCAGACTGCAGGGAAGAACATCAAGTTCCTGTACACCATCCCCAGCTTCAACAACCCCTCGGGCATTACGCTCGTTCGGGAGCGCAGGCAGCAGATCGTGGATATATGCCGCAACGCGAATATTCTGGTCCTCGAGGACAACCCCTATGGGCTCCTGCGGTTCGACGGGAAGCCCCTGGAGCCACTCCGGGCGGCCAATCCGGCGGATGTCATCTATCTGGGCTCGTTCTCGAAAATCTTTGCTCCGGGCCTGCGGATCGGCTGGGCACTGGTTCCCGAACACCTGCAGCGGCGCTACTACCTGGCCTCGGAGTCAGTCACGCTGTGTCCGCCCACCCTGAACCAGATGCTGGTTTCCGCATACCTCCGGGACTACGACTGGAAGGGCCAGATCGAAACCTACCGTGGCCTGTACGCCGAGCGCTGCGCTGCGATGCTCTCCGCCCTCGAAGAACACATGCCGGCCGGAACCAGCTGGACAAGGCCCGAAGGCGGCTTCTTCGTCTGGGTCACGCTGCCGGAAGGCATGGACACTTATCCCCTGCTGCAGAAGGCAATCGATGCCGGAGTCGTCTTCATCCCGGGTGCCGCCTTCAGTCCCGCCGACGGGCCCTCGAACAAGCTGCGGCTGGCTTTCAGTGCAGTACCGCCCGAGGCGATCAAGGAAGGCGTCCGCCGTTTGGCGCCGGTGCTGCGCGAAGCCCTCGCCGCGCTGTAGCGTTGGCCTCACTGAGCGTGGCCGTAAGTCATACCGAGTAAAGGAGCACGAGAATGAGCGGAATCATCGTAGTGGGGGTTGACGGCAGCGAGACTGCCAAGAAGGCAGCCGAGTCGGCCCGGGACCTCGCAGCCGCCCTGGATGCCTCGCTGCATGTGGTCTCCGCTTTCGACAGCGACCGTACCGAGGTATTCGGCTCGGGCAGCGATCAGTGGATCGTTTCCGACGCCGACGGTGCCGAGCACGTCGCCAGGACGGTAGCCGACGCCCTGGCCGGTCCCGTCAAGGTGACCTACTCGTCTGCCCGCGGCAAGCCCGCAGAGGCACTCATCAAGGAAGCCGAGCGCCTCGATGCCAAAATGATCGTGGTGGGAAACCGGCGGATGCGGGGCATCGGACGGGTCCTGGGCAGCGTGGCGAACAGCGTGGCACACAACGCCACATGCGACGTCTACATCGCCAACACGTACGACGTCAACTAAATAGCGGACCAGTACCGGGCACCATGCCCGCCCCACGGCGGCGCATGGTGTCCGTTCTCACGCCCGGACGGCCGTTGCGGGCATGTCCCGGACGATAAAATGGGAGGGCCCTCAATGGAGCGGACAGCCACCATCCACGCCGTCCAAAGGGTTCCCTTGATTTCTCTCCAGCGCCGCCAGCTTGTAGGCCACGACATCCTCCTGGCACGCCACGGCAACCACATCTGCTCCATGCGGGTCGACCACGGCAACGGCCGGGTGGTCGCGCTGCTGGATGACGGCTCGGTGGACAGCGCCCCCAACCTCATCTCGCCGGATCTCCGCCTGCCGGAGACCATCCGCAGTGTCCTGCGCGAGGACCGGAAGTTCTTCGGGGCTGTCGCGGGGGTGTCGGTGGTCCTGGGCGGCCTGTTCTTCGCCGCCTACGCAGGTCTGGCAGGATCCCTGGGCGGCGATGCCGAAGTTTCGGAACTGATGATGGCGTTCTCCGCCTACACCTACTGACGGCCTGTATCCCAACGCTTAATCGCAGGTGTCCGGGGCTGGCCCTGAGGCGCTCCTAGAGGAGCCACCCTCGCAGCAGCCACCACAGACCGGCCATCACCACCGCGCCGAACAGCGATCCGGCCACCACCTGCGCGAGGGTGTGTGCGCGCAGGACCACGCGGGACCATCCGACGGCGGGGATGAGCAACACCAGGGGCAGCCATGCCGGCCCCAGCATCAGGACAGAAATAACGGCCGACGACGATATTGCGGCCGCGTGCCCGCTGATCTTCCAGAACGGGCTGACCGCCGCCAGGACGATGATGCCGGCCACGATCGCCAGCACAGTGACCACGACGCTCCGGGGCGCATGGGTGGCTGCCAGCACCACCAGTCCGGCGACGACAGAACCCAGCGCCATCAGCATCACCGGGGCGCGCTGCCTGCGGTTGCTGACGTGGTGGTCAGTGACTTTGCCCAAACGCACCAGCGCCAGCAGCAGGATGAGCGGGAGCACGCAGACGAACAGCGCAGCAAGGGCGCCATAGCCGATGGTTCCCGGGAATCCCGGCTCGATCACCGGGCTGATGAGCAGCACCAGCGTGACCACCACCGGGGGTTGGAAAACTTCGGTCAGCCATCTGGCGGTACGGTTTTGGGTGCGGAGCGCTGCGTTGCTCACTCGTGGGCTCCCCGACTAGTCCAGCAGGAGGGCCGGCTCCTCGAGGATGGCGGCTACGTCCGCCATAAAGCGGGCGGACAGGTCCCCGTCCACCACCCGGTGGTCGAAGGAACCGCCGAGCGTGGTGATCCAGCGCGGAATGACTTCGCCGTCCAGCACCCAGGGCTTTTGCTTGATGGTTCCGAACGCCACGATCGCCACTTCACCGGGGTTGATGATGGGCGTTCCGGTGTCGATCCCCAGCGCACCGATGTTGGTGACGGTGAGCGTTCCGCCCTGCATCTCGGCCGGCTGGGTCTTGCCCGCCCTGGCTGTGGTTGCCAGATTGTTCAGGGCAACGGCCAGTTCCTTGAGCGAGAGATCCTGGGCGTCCTTGATGTTGGGAACCATCAGGCCGCGCGGGGTTGCTGCTGCGATGCCGAGGTTCATGTAGTGCTTGACGTGGATCTCGGCGGTGTCGGTTCCGTCCGCATTGTCCACCCACGTGGCGTTGACGCTCGGGTTCCGGGCCGCGGCCCAGATGACTGCCTTGGCCAGGATCAGCAGGGGCGATACCTTGATTCCTTCGAAGTCGCGGGAGGCCTTCAGCCGCTTGACGAACTCCATCGTGCGGCTGGCATCCACGTCCACGAAGATGCTCACGTGAGGGGCGGCGAACGCCGATTCCACCATGGCCCGGGCCGTTGCCTTGCGGACGCCCTTGACGGGAATCTTTTCGATCCGCTGGTCCTGCGGCTTCCCGGCCTTGCCCCAGAAGCCGTCGGCCTTGTCCAGTTCGGCGTCGCGCTGGGCCTGGTAACTGACCAGGTCCTCACGGGTCACTTCGCCGCGGGAGCCCGTGGCCACCACATCGGCAAGGTCGATTCCCAGATCCCGCGCGATTTTCCGCACCGGCGGCTTAGCCAGGACACGGTTCACCAGCCCGGTGATGGTTCCACCGAGCGTTGGACGGGTGTCAACGGCCTCGGCGGCCTGGCCCGGAGCAGTCTCCTGCCACTGTGCGGTGACTTCTGCCAGTGTGTGCGGCTGTACAGGCTCGATTTCCGGTGAGTTGCGCGACACGGCGGCGGCGGGCGCCGCCTTCCGGGGACGGCGTTTGACGGCGTCCGCTTTCGGACCGGATCCCACCAGCGGACCGCCGGCCGGGGCACCGCCTGACGTGCCGGCGTCGTGCGTGGGAAGCATGCCGTACAAGGGCTGGACCGGAGTGGCGGGCGCGGGGACATCAGCGGGAGTCGGGTCGCCGGAAACGGCGTCCGAGACGCTGATGATGGCGGTGCCGACGTCGATGGTCACCCCTTCGGGGACCAGCAGTTCGGTGACCGTGCCGGCGAAGGGCGACGGCAGCTCAACGAGCGATTTGGCGGTCTCGATCTCGCACAGGACATCGTTGATGGCAACAGTGTCCCCGGGCTTGACCTTCCACGCGACGATTTCCGCCTCCGTAAGGCCTTCGCCCACGTCGGGAAGGTTGAACTTGTTCAGGGTCATGATGTCCTCTTTCAGCGGCAAGCGCGAGCGGGGAGGGTGCGGTCGGCTAGTAGGCCAGGGCGCGGTCCAGCGCCTCGAGAATCCGGTCGATGTCCGGGAGGTAGTCCTCCTCCACCTTGGCCACCGGATACGGCATGTGGAAGCCGCCGACGCGGATGACGGGAGCCTCAAGGGAAAGGAACGCCCGTTCGCTGATCCGGGCAGCGATCTCGCCGCCGATCCCGCCGAACGTCGGTGCCTCGTGGGCCACCACCAGCCGCCCGGTCTTTTTCGCCGACGCCGTGACGGTATCGAAGTCGATCGGGGAAATGGAGCGCAGGTCAATGACCTCGATGCTGTGGCCGTCCTCAGCGGCGGCTTCCGCGGCGGCGAGGGCTACGGGCACGAGCGGGCCGTACGCCACCACCGTGGCGTCAGTGCCCTCGCGGAGCACGTGTGCCTTGAAGGGGTCGGCGGAGGCGCCGGGCGATTCCGTGTCCACTTCCCCCCTGAGCCAGTAGCGGCGCTTGGGCTCGAAGACGATCACCGGGTCCTGGCACTCAACGGCCTGCCGGATCATCCAGTAGGCGTCGTGGGCGTTGGACGGCGTGATGATCCGCAGGCCGGCGGTGTGCGCGAACAGTGCTTCCGGCGATTCCGAATGGTGCTCAATTGAGCCGATTCCCCCGCCGTAAGGGATCCGGATGACCACCGGAACGGTCAGGTTGCCGTTGCTGCGGGCATGCATCTTGGCCAGCTGGGTGGTGATCTGGTTGAAGCCAGGGAACACAAAACCGTCGAACTGGATCTCGCAGACGGGCAGGTAGCCGCGCAAAGCCAGGCCAATGGCGGTGCCGATAATGCCTGACTCCGCCAGCGGGGTGTCCACTACGCGGTCTGCGCCGAACTCCGCGAGGAGACCGTCGGTGACGCGGTAGACGCCGCCGAGGGCTCCGATGTCCTCGCCCATGAGCAGGGACCGCGGATTGTTCCCAAGGGTGGCGCGCAGGCCCTCGTTCAGTGCCTTGGCTATGGTCATGGTGGTCATCAGTTGGCCGCCCCGTCCTCTGCCCCGGCGGGCCTCGTGTCGGATTCAGTGGTCTCAGCGAACCCGGCGCTGTACGCCTCGAACCACGCGAGTTCCTCGGCGACCAGGGGGTGCGCTTCAACGTAGGTGTTGGCGAACGCGGTCCGGATGTCCGGGGTTTCGAAGTCGTGGATGGTTTTGCGGACATACGTGGCGAGGTCGTCGCCGTCGGCCTTGACCTGTTCAAAGAAGGCGTCGTCTGCAAAACCCTGCGCCCGCAGGTACTTTTCCAGGCGGTCGAGCGGATCCTTGGCCCGCCAGAGGGCCTCCTCAGCGGATTCCCGGTACTTGGTGGGATCGTCAGCAGTGGTGTGGGCACCCACGCGGTACGTGAAGGCCTCGATCAGCACCGGCCCGTTCCCCTCACGGGCCTGCTCCAGGGCCCATTCGGTGACCGCGTGGACGGCGATCACGTCATTGCCGTCCACCCGGATGCCGGGGAAACCGT
>NZ_QAIQ01000611.1:458-4257 GCF_003061105.1 Arthrobacter sp. HMWF013 | reverse complement strand
ATGTTCCGGCGGCGCCCAACACTCCACCGTTCCAGGTGCTGGCCCGACTCTGCCACCTCCTCGACGACGGCGCGGTAGTTCCACCCTGTCCACCGGTCCGGGGTCCAACCAAGAATTACTGCAGCCATCATGTCCCTCCTGTCGCATTCTGAGACTATCCCCAGCCGGCTTCAGAAGGTGGCCGTACGCCGTCGTCGCGGTTACTGGTAGTCGGCCAGCCAGAGGTCCGGTCCGAACACTTCATACTGGATGTCCTTGGGACGGGTTCCCTTGGCGATGAGATCGCTCCGCACCGCCTGCAGGAACGGCAGCGGGCCGCAGAGGTAGTACTCGGCATCGATGGGCAGTTCCACCGCATTGATATCCATGAACCCTGTGAACGTGGAGCCGCCCGCGTCCCCGCCACCGGATGGATTGAGGAACCAGCTGTGCATGGAGCCCTCGGGCAGTGTGCTGATGTCCTCGCTGACCTGCTTGCGGAGCGGAAACGAGTCCTCACTGTCATCGGCGTGCAGAAGCATCACCTGGCGCTGGGACCCGGCCTTGACGAGGTGCGAGAGCATTCCGGCCATGGGGGTGATGCCGATGCCGGCGCTCGCCATCACCACCGGCCGGTCGGTGTATTCCAGCACCACGTCGCCGAACGGAGCGGACAGCACCACCTCATCGCCCACCTTGACGTCGTTGTGCAGCAGGTTGGACATCTCGCCGTCGGGAGTGCTGAGCCCGTGCACCCTTTTGACTGCGAAGTGCCGGTGCTGGCCGTCGTCAGCCCGCGTGAGGCTGTACTGCCGCGGCTGGTGCACGCCGTCCTTCATGAGCATCTTGAGGGTCACGTACTGTCCCGGCAAGGACGGCTTCACTTCCCGTTCGTCGGTACGCTCCACGACGAAAGTGACGACGTCGTCCGTCTCCTGGATGCGCTCGGCCACCCGCCAGGTACGCCAGATGGTTTCCGGTGAGAGATGGACAGCGTTATAGAGTCCGCGTTCCTGGTTGATCAGCAGGTTGCCCATCAGCCAGTAGACCTCGTCCCAGGCGGCCGCCACCTCCGGTGTCACTGCATCCCCCAGCACATCGACGATCGCCCAGAACAGGTGCTCATGGACGATCTGGTACTGGTCCGGGGCCAGGCCGAGCGAGACGTGTTTGTGCGCTACCCGCGACAGCAGATGGTCAGGCAGCTGATCAGGTTTTTCCAGCAGGAGGGTGGCGAATGCAGCGATGGACCCGGCCAGTGCCTGCTGCTGCCGGCCGTCCGCCTGGTTTCCCCGGTTGAAGAGGCCGTCGAGCAGGTCCGGCCGTGCCTCGAACATATGTTTGTAGAACCGTTTGGCGATTTCTTCAATGTTTGCGCCGACCGCAGGCAGCGTCGCCTGGATGACGGGGCGGGAAGTATCAGAGAGCATGGTGCGTCCTTCCGGAATGGACCGGCTGCTGCCAAGCCGGCGTTGCCTTGGCTGTGCCAATGTAGCAGTCAGGGTATGCCCCATGACCGGGCGATGGTCCCTTGTACCTGCGTCAGGAAAGGTGTATGCCGGACCGGCGGACTGGAAGAAGGCAGCGGGCGGGTGGGAGACTCAGTTCCATGCGTGAACTGGTGGTGCTCGGCACAGCCTCCCAGGTTCCGACCCGGACCGCAACCACAACGGCTACCTGCTGCGGTTCGATGGCGAGGGCATCCTGTTTGATCCGGGCGAGGGGACCCAGCGCCAGATGATCCATGCCGGCGTTTCGGCCACGCAGATCACGCGGATCTGCCTCACCCACGTGCACGGGGACCACTGCTATGGACTGCCGGGCGTGCTGTCGCGGATGGCCCTGGACGGCGTGGCCCACCAGGTCCACCTGCACTACCCCGCCACGGGGGAGGAGATGATCCGCGCGCTCGTGGCCATCGCCACGCCCGGGATCGACCTGAGGCTGCACCCTCATGGCGCCGCCGGAGCGGTCGCAACCGGCCTGGAGGTCCGGGCGCTGAACCACCGCATCGAGACCTACGGCTACCGGCTGACCGAACCCGAAGGCCGGAGTCTCGTGCCTGAACGGCTGGAAACTGCCGGGATCTTCGGGCCCGACGTCGGGCGTCTCCAACGCGATGGCAGCTTCGACGGCGTCCGGCTTGAGGACGTCAGCGTTCACCGTCCCGGGCAAGGATTCGCTTTCGTCATGGACACGGCACCCTGTGCCGGGGCGGAGGAACTGGCCGACGGCGTCGATCTCCTGGTGGCGGAGTCCACCTTCAGCGACGACGACGCCGACCTCGCCAGGGAGTACCGGCACCTCACCGCCGGACAGGCGGGGGAGTTGGCGGGCAGCGCCGCCGTCGGCACGCTTGTTCTCACACACTTCTCATCGCGCTATGGCGACGACGTCGCCGCGCTCGCCGGCCAGGCCCGTTCCCGTGCCGGTGACGCCGTGGTGGTGGCGGCAAAAGATCTGGACCGGATTGCCTTCCCCAAACGGCGGCACCTGACCTGAGCCGTCCGCGGCAGCAAGAGTGGGAGCGTCCTTCCTCACGGCTGTGGCAGAAGAGTAGGCTGGAAAGACCGTTAGGCAGAACGCGGACACCAGTTTCAGACTGGGCTTGGTTCCCAGCATCCGGAAGGTTGCCCATGGCTGCCCGAGCTCCCCTTACGTATCCAGCCGCCGATATCACCAGGCACGTCGAGGACCTCGTGCTGAATTGTCCGGATCTCTCCGGCTTCCTCAGAGACCTTGTGGTTTTCTGCGCCGGGCAGCAGGCCTATGTTTCAGGGGATGTGTCCTGCGGAATCACAGTGCTCCGACCTTCCGGCATTCCCCAAACGGGCGGCTCCGAAGAATCCACACGAAGCCTGGAGGACGTCCAGACGCGGTACCGCGAAGGGCCCGGTTTGTCGGCAGCCCTGGATGAGGCGATGGTCCTTGTCACGGATCTGAGATCTGAAGAGCGATGGCCGAGCTTCATCGACGCGGCCAGACGCGAGAAGGTGCTGTCAGTCCTGGCACTGCCTGTTCAGCTGGAAGGCGAGGCCGGTGCTGCCTTGAGCTTCTACAGCCTGCGGCCCCATGGGTTCGGCAGGGACGCCATCGCCAGCGCGCACGCCTTGGCTGCTGACGTGTCGAAGGGATTGCGCCTTGTCCTTCGGATCGCCACCCTGCGGGAGACCGCGCACCCGGTTAAGATCCATTTCGACGATTGACAGGACGTGGGATTTTCAATGGATGCCGGCACGCTCAGCGCATTGATTGGCGGCTACATTGCCGCCGTTGTTGCTGTGTTTCTCATTTACTCGCCGGTCCTGCTCCTCTTCGTAGGTCTGCTGATCACAGCAGGCCTCGTGCAACTGGTGGCCTGGCCTTTCGTCATTCTGGTCCGGAAACTCCGGCGGCATCATCCGGAGCCCCCATCGGACGGATCCTGGCTCCTGCACTGATCTGCGCTGTGTTGCCCGGAGGGTGGGAAGGGGCGGCATGACGTGGATTGTGGTGCTGTTCCTGGTGGCCCACGGTGCGGTGATATCCCTGGTGCTCACCGTCACCCTCCACACCCGAAGTATCAGGTCTGCACGGGTGCGAAGTTCAGCGAGGGACAGCTAAATGGGTTCCTTGGCCAGGGCCTTGGTCTTGGCCGGCGTTTCGCGCCCAAGACGCTCGTCAAGGGTCACACGCAACCGCGCGGCGGCCACTTGAACGCGATGCTCGGCCGGGGAGGCCTTCTTGGCCGGCGCGGGGGAGGCATTCCGGGGGGTATGGATGTAGCGGTGTTCAGATGTGCCTGCACTCATGGTCCAACCTCCTTGGCCTCGTCCTCATG
>NZ_QAIQ01000611.1:0-435 GCF_003061105.1 Arthrobacter sp. HMWF013 | reverse complement strand
CCCCGCCCCGGCAGCGGTTTCGTTCACGTCCTCCACTTCCCCGACGTCCGCTGTGACGACGGCGCCGTCTGGTTCCCCGTTTTCGTCACCGGAGACGTTTTTCCAGGCAATGTCGAAAAGCTCGAGTTCCTCCTTGCGTGCCAGCTCACTGCGGGCCAGGACGTCCAGGGTCGCCAGGCCAAGGGCCTTGGTTCCTTCATCCTCGTCCAGCGCACGGTCCAAAGCCCACTGGGTCCGGCGCCACCATTCAGCCCGGCTGTCCGCCTCGGTCTTCTGTTGCAGGGCCTGGGCGTCTGCCTCGCGCTTCTGTTCGAGGGTGGTCTTATCGGCGGTAGTCCGCTGTTTCAGTGTCCGCCAGTTGATATAGAAGGCAAGGAGAGCCGCTATCAGGACGGCGAGGGGCCCGAGTCCGGCCAGGATCACCCACCAGTCGGC
>NZ_QAIQ01000610.1 GCF_003061105.1 Arthrobacter sp. HMWF013 | reverse complement strand
CCTGGGGTGCGGCCGTCTCAGTCGCGGTCACCCTGCTCATCCAGCCGGTCTTCGCCCTGACCTTCCAGTTCAGCGACGTGGCTGATTTGCAGACGTACATGGCCACGATCCAGGCGCCGGTGGTCGAGGAGTTCGCCAAGTCCCTGGGCCTGCTGGTGCTCCTGTTGCTGGCCCGCAAACACTTCGACGGTCCGGTGGACGGGGTGGTGTTTGCCTTCACCATCGCCGGCGGCTTCGCCTTCACCGAAAACATCCTCTACTTCGGGCGGGCCATCGCAGAATCAGCAAGCCCGGCAACCGACCTTGCCCAGATCTTCCTGCTTCGCGGAGTGATGTCACCCTTTGCCCACGCCATCTTCACCGGAACCACCGGCCTGATCATGGGCTACGCGGCCCGCCGCTGGCATTCAGGGGCCTCTGTGGTGGCATTTTTCGTGGGCCTGCTGCCGGCAATGATCCTGCATAACCGGTGGAACAGCATGGGCGAGGGGTTCCTGGTGGAGTACATCCTCATCCAGGTGCCGATCTTTGTCCTGGCCGTGGTGGCCGTCATCCTGCTCCGGGTGGCAGAAATCCGGCTCACGCGCCAGCGGCTCCTGGAGTACTCGGCTGCCGGCTGGTTCAGCCCCGCCGAGGTGGAACTGCTGGCCACGCCACGCGGCCGGCGGACTGCCCTGCACTGGGCGGCCGGCTACAACCGGCGGCCGCAGATGAAATCATTCCTGCACGCGGCCACCCAACTGGCCTTCACCAGGCAGCGGATCCTCAGCGGCCGGGACATCGGGTTGCACCAGGCCGAAGAGCAACAGCAACTGCACCGGATCGTGGCACTGCGCGCCGCCGTCGCAGGCTGACTGCGCCGGCATGCAGAAAGGGACCGGCGCCCACCTCGCGGTGGACGCCGGTCCCTTTCTGC
Organism: Arthrobacter sp. HMWF013; assembly: GCF_003061105.1. Lineage (GTDB taxonomy): Bacteria > Actinomycetota > Actinomycetes > Actinomycetales > Micrococcaceae > Arthrobacter. Next base: position 1,421 of record NZ_QAIQ01000610.1, on the reverse strand, counting down.
CGAAAAATGCTGCCTAGGCGAGCAGCGAAGGCTTCAGCTGCTGCAGCCGGCCCAGGAGGCCGTTGATGAACGACGGCGACTCATCAGTTGAGAGCGTCTTGGCCAGCGCCACTGCCTCACTGACCGCGACGCCGTCGGGAACGTCATCGTTGTACAGGAGTTCCCAGGTGCCGATGCGCAGGATGGTGCGGTCCACCGACGGCATCCGCTCCAGCGTCCAGCCCTGGGAGTAGGTCTCCAGGAATTCGTCGATGGCGGTCTGCTGGGAAACCACGCCCTCCACGATTTCCAGGGTGTAGGGGTTGACGATCTGATCCGTCAGTTCACGCCGGCTCCTGAGCACGTCGAAGGCCGACACCGATCGCTGTTCAGCTTCAAAAAGTACTTCCAGTGCCCTGTTACGGGCCTTACCGCGTGCGCTCACTACTCGCTGACCCGGCCGAGGTAGCTGCCGTCGCGGGTGTCAACCTTGACCTTGGTGTTGTTCTCGACGAAGAGCGGAACCTGGATCTCGTAGCCCGTCTCCAGCGTTGCGGGCTTGGTGCCGGCAGAGGAGCGGTCGCCCTGCAGGCCCGGCTCGGTGTAGGTGATTTCGAGGACGACGCTCGGCGGGAGCTCGATGTACAGGGGGTTGCCCTCGTGGATGGCGATGTTGACCATCTGGTTCTCGAGCATAAAGTTGGTGGCGTCGCCTACAGTGGCGCCCGAAACGGTGATCTGGTCGTAATCCACGGTGTCCATGAAGACGTAGTCCGCGCCGTCCTGGTACAGGTACTGGTAATCGCGGCGGTCAACCGTTGCGGTCTCGATCTTGAGTCCGGCATTGAACGTCTTGTCCACAACTTTGCCGGACATCACATTGCGCATTTTGGTCCGCACGAAGGCGCCACCCTTGCCGGGCTTGACGTGCTGGAATTCGATGATGTTCCAGAGCTGGCCCTCGAGCTTCAGGACCGTGCCGTTCTTGATGTCGTTAGTGGTTGCCACTGGTTTCCTCTGGTTTCTAATGTCTGGTCAGTTGTCAGACGTTCTATGCCGGCCGGCACGCCCCACGGGGCGCCAGGCGCGTGTTTATCAAAAATCCAAGAACCATTCTACCGGTAGTTCAGGGGTGGCCCGCTTCGGGGGCCGCTCCGGTCTCCGCCGTGGGCCCGGAAAGGAGGCTCAGCAGGCCAGATCCAGGACGTCACGGGCGCGCCTCAGCGCCACCGTCGAGGAGTAGATGAGGGCGGCGTCGGCCGATTGGGCCACACGGAGGTCCAGCGCCCTGGCAAAGGCCTCCACGGCAGCGGCATTGTGGCCCGCCGTGTAGTGCACCCGGCCCAGGTACTGCAGGACCAGGGCTTCGCGGTCGGTTCCCTGGAACTCCGCCAGCAACTGACGGAACAGGTCCACCGCGCGGTCGGTGCGGTGGGTGATCC
>NZ_QAIQ01000609.1 GCF_003061105.1 Arthrobacter sp. HMWF013 | reverse complement strand
GTCCTGTCCCGCACAATTCGTGCAGGGCAGGACCGTTCGTGTTGGCGGGCCTGGTGCTTACTCGGCGGCGCCGGTGTAGGTGACTGCAGGCATGGCCGGGGTTTCCATGCCTTCGCCGATGAAGAAGCTCGGGTGCGGGGGCTGGTTGTACGCCACGTTTTCGCGGGCCACTCCCGTCCGGTACATCGGATCGTGCATCAGGGTGCGGAGCCGGACCTCGGTGGGTGCCGTGGTGGTGTAGATCCGGAGTTCAGTGCTGTCCGACGACGGGAAGGCCAGTTCCTCGCGCCAGTCACCCAGCAGGTCCGCCTGCAGGGACGGGTTGCCCTTGGTGTGGTTGTTGCTCCGGGCGCCCGTGGCGGTCAGGAGCCGATCGCTGGTTTCGGTTTCCCAGTTCCACTTGGAGATGGTGGGCACGCCGACGCCGGCCACCGCGTCGAAGTCGTGGTCAACGATCTCGCGGAGCAGGTCGCCGTCCCACCAGGCCAGGAAGTTTGCGGCCGGGATCTTCTCGGCGATCAGCTCGCCCTTGGCGGACATCAGCTGGCCCCGCGGGGAGTTCCAGGAGGCGTCGCCGCCCACGGCCCAGCCCTCGGCCCCGGCGTACCGGGGATCGATGTCGCCGGCAGCGCCGCGGCCCGTGTCCTTGATGGCAGGGATGCTCCAGAGCACCTCGCCGGTGGCGGAATCGCGGAATGTGGCGCCGCGTTGGCCGCTCTGGCTCATGCTCTCGTGGACGGCGAAGGTCTCCAGTCCGGGACGGGACGGATCCAGGTCGCTGGTGTGGATGGCATCGCCGTGGCCCAGTTTGGTGTTGTAGAGGGGTTTGCCGTCGTCGTCGATGGTCATGGACCCGAAGACGAACTCGTCCTTGCCGTCCTGGTCCACGTCAGCCACGGACAGGTTGTGGTTACCCTGGCCCTTGTATTCGGCGCCGGCCACGTCCGAATCGAAGATCCAGCGCTTCACCAGCTTGCCGTTCACAAGGTCATAGGTGACCAGGACGGTGCGCGTGTAGTAGCCGCGGCTGAACATCATGGACGGGCGCTCGCCGTCGAGGTACGCCACGCCGGCCAGGAAGCGGTCCACCCGGTTGCCGTAGCCGTCGCCCCAGGCGGAGACCGCGCCGCGGGCCGGCTCGTAGGCCACGGTGTCCATGATGGTGCCGGTCTCGCCCCTGAATACGGTCAGGAATTCGGGCCCGGAGAGCACGTACCCGGCGCTGTTGCGGAAGTCCGCCGCGGCGTCGCCGATCACGGTGCCGGCGGCGTCCGTGGTGCCGTCTGCGGTCTTCAGGGAGAGCTCGGCCTTGCCGTCGCCGTCGAAGTCGTAGGCCAGCAGCTGCGTGTAGTGGGCACCGGCGCGGATGTTTCGGCCCAGGTCGATGCGCCACAGCTTGGTGCCGTCCATCCTGTAGGCGTCCACATACACGTTGCCCGTGTAGCCGGACTGGGAGTTGTCCTTGGCGTTGGACGGGTTCCAGAGCTGGATGATCTCGTACTTGCCGTCGCCGTCCAGGTCCGCCACGGTGGAGTCGTTGGCGGTGTAGGTGTAGGCCTGCCCGGCGGGGGTGACGCCGTCGGCCGGCTTGTCCAGCTTGATCGCCAGATAGTTCTGCGCCAGCGGGATGAACTCTTCGCTGAGCCGGTCCTGGCCCTCACCGTTGCCCACCGTCTGGATGACGTACTTCGAGGTGGCGGTCCCGGCCGGATCCACATACGTGGTGCTGTTCCGGATGGGGTCCACGGTGAGCTGGACGCCGTCGCGGATCACATGGAACCCGATGCTGTCCTTGTCCAGGC